>CAZMZM010000008.1:0-58850 GCA_964570865.1 uncultured Melioribacter sp. | reverse complement strand
TCATTGTGAGCGCGGGTGGTCTCGAACCACCGACCCTCTGCTTAAAAGGCAGATGCTCTACCGCTGAGCTACGCGCCCATCCGTTTTATGTTCATAAAGAACTAAAAGGATTCCAAAAATACGAAACGTTTTAATTTGATACAAGAAAATTCATCTGTTTTTTTTGTTTTTTTATTAACTTTTTAGGTGAATTTTATTTTCCGTATAATTTGGTTACTAATTTTCATTATTAAGGTTAATTTATTCTATAAATATTAAGTGAAATGATGCTAAAAAGAATTATGAAGTCGCTTTTGCTTGGCACTCTTTTGCTTTCAATTGTGCAGCAATTATATTATTACGGTCAGTTGCCGTACAAAGTTGCAATTCATTTTAATTTCGATGGACTTCCGGATAATTTCACGGGGAAGTTGAACTCGGCTCTACTGCAGATAGGAATTGTAGTTTTTATGATTGTAGTAATTATGGTGTCCGATTGGTTACTGAGGAAAGGCTCCGATGATTTTATTAACATTCCGAATCGGCGTTATTGGCTTGCACCTGAACGGCGGGAAAGTACTATCGGATTGCTTTCGGCTTTTGTTTATTGGTTAGGAATTATCACTAATTTTTTCCTTATTTTTATTTCACAACACATTATTGATGTTAATCTCGATGCGAATATTATTTTGGGGCATAATTTCTGGGTTTATCTTACGGTTTATTTCGGAGTACTTTTTCTATCGCTTGTAATATTTTTCAGGATATTAAACAGCAAAAAAATAGATAAAAAAGTGTCGGAGAAAAATAACGGTTAAAATGGTTTAGTGTTTTCGAGTTGATTTACCCCCTGAAAATTTTTTCAAAGAAAATAGATTAGCGTAAAATTATCTTTCCCCCTTCCGGCAAGGAACGAACTACATTTCATTCTCCATTCTCAATTCTCAATTTTCCATTCTCGATAATGTTATGGATTTTTCAGTAGTAAATAGCCTGCAAATATTAATAAGAAGGGAGATAACACCAAAGTGTTTTGGATTGAAATGCTTAATGTGTAAACAAACTCGGACGGAAGAATTGAAAGGAGCATCCAACCTGTAACAGGAGTAATAAGTGCAAAAATCAAGTAGAGTTTATGAAAGTTATCTTCAAAAAAAAGCAAAAAGAATATTACCGTTAAAACAAAGAAGAAAGAGAATGAGAGGAAAAAATGGTAATGGCGAATTATTACAGAGGCATTAACCACCATTGCGATTCCCGAAAAAAAGAGTCCGACACCCGATGAGAGCATAAACAAACGGGATTTTCCAAAATAATAGAACGAAATTACAAATCCCGTTATCGTTATTATTATTCCCGGTATTAAATAACTTTCCGGTTCCCAAATACCCAAAAAGGGCATAAGTAAAAACAGCCCGATAAACAAAAATGAAAATGCGGTTATCTTATCAAATTTTTGCATAGTTGTCGGAATATTTCAAAGGAATAATTCTTCTTTCGGTAATAATTTTTGAAACGTTAAATTCTTTTTGCGTGGTCTCTATTTTGTTAAAAACCTGAAATTCAAACGCAAGGACAATCCTGGGTGCCAAAGTTTTGGAAATTAGATTGGAGTAATATTCCTTCCCTATTCCGATTCTTCTGCCGTCAAGCGAAACCGCAACCGAGGGAACAATAATTAAATCGATGTCGTCAAAATTATCATCAACGGCTACGGTGGATTCAATAAAGCCTTCTTCTCCAACATCTGTTTTCTCCCAACCGAGAAAAACTCCACGGAAAAATCCGGATTGAGATTTATGAAGTTTAGGAAGTGAAATTACTTTTCCCATCCCGATTAGTAAGTCAATCATGCCTTTGGTATAAATATCCCCTTTAATTTCCGATGCGTAAAAAAGTATGTTTTTTGCTGAAAGCACTTCATCAAGCAGACGGAGATTTTCGGAAATCATTAGCGATTTTCTTCTGACTTCTCGTTCGCTTATGGCTTTACGGCGTTCATAAACAAACTTACGCGCTTCGGTTTTGGGGATGATCTCTTTCATCTATTTTTTCTTTCTTCTTGTAGGTCGCTTGGTTTTAGGTTTAGATTCGCTTTCCTTAATAATGTTCAAACAATCTTCATAAGATAATTCTTTTGCATCGGTTCCCTTGGGAATTTTGTAGTTGGATTTCCCCTTTTTTACATAAGGTCCCCAGCGGCCGTTTAACACTTGTAATTCAGGGTCTTCTTCAAATGTCTTGATTAATTTTTCAGCGTCGGCTTTACGTTTGGCGTTAATAACTTCAATTGCTTCATCAATCGTGATTGTGTGAGGGTCGTACAATTTTCCGAGTGAATAAAATTTACTTTTATGTTTTACGTAAGGTCCAAATCTTCCGATAGCCGCAATAACTTTTTCCTCTTCGTATTCTCCTACTTCGCGCGGAAGTTTGAAGAGTTCCAATGCTTCTTCGAGCGTGATACTTTCAAGTTTTTGTCCGTTTCGTAAAGCGGCATATTCCGGTTTAGCTTCCTCGTCGTTTAAATCGGTAAGCTGTGCAACTGCTCCGTAACGCGCCATTCTAACAGAAACTTGTTTCCCCGTTTTCGGATCAGTGCCGAGAATACGCTCTCCGGAAACGCGATCGCTCTTTTCCAATGTTTCTTCCACTGTTTCGTGAAAAGGTTCGTAAAACATTTTCAGCATTTTCTCCCACGCCAATTCTCCTCTGGCAATGTCATCAAGTTCATCTTCCACTTTTGCCGTAAACTTATAATCCAAAATTTTCGGGAAGTACTGTTTTAGGAAATCGGTTACTAATATTCCAATATCTGTCGGGAATAGTTTTCCTTTATCGGCTCCGCTAATTTCCGTAAGGTTTTCACTTATTATCTCGCCGTTTTCCAAAACCATGCGGGAGTATTTTCTTTCGATTCCTTCTCTTTCTCCTTTTTCGACATAACCCCGTTTTTGGATTGTACTGATTGTCGGTGCGTAAGTTGATGGTCTGCCGATTCCAAGTTCCTCCAGTTTTTTTACCAGGGAGGCTTCAGTGTATCGCGCCGGAGGTCTTGTGTAACGCTCAACAGCTTCCGCTTTCTTAATAAGGAGTTTCTCCCCTTCCTGCAAAGGCGGGAGAAGAGTTGCTTCTTCTTCGGAAGGTTGGTCGTCATCTGTCGATTCCATATAAACTTTAAGAAATCCGTCAAATAATATTACTTCCCCTTTTGCGGTAAAAAATCTCGGGTCGTTATTTAATTTAATTTTTACGGTAGTTCTTTCCAATTTTGCTTCCGTCATTTGGGAGGCAACTGTTCTTTTCCATATTAAATCGTAAAGGGCTTTTTCGTCAGCCGTTCCACCTACCGTACGTTTGTTAATATAGGTAGGGCGTATCGCTTCATGAGCTTCCTGGGCGGTTTTGGATTTTGTCTTAAATTGTCGAGGATGAGAATATTCCGCCCCGAATTCTTTTGTGATTGTTTCTTTTGCAGTGTTAATTGCAAGTTCGGATAGGTTAACCGAGTCGGTACGCATGTATGTTATTTTACCGGCTTCGTAAAGTTTTTGAGCAATCATCATTGTTTTAGCTACTGAAAATCTTAGCTTTCGCGCCGCTTCCTGCTGCAGAGTTGAGGTAGTAAAAGGGGGTGCCGGATTTTTCTTTGCCGGTTTTTTTTCAACGGAATTAATAACATATTCAGCCGATTTACATTTCTCTAAAAACTCAAGTGCTTCTTTCCCGTTATCAAAACGTTCGTTTAGTTCGGCTTTTACAATTTTACCATCGTTATTTTGAGTAATAAAATCAGCTACAACACGGAATTTGGATGTTGGAGTAAACGCATCAATTTCACGCTCGCGATCAACAATTAACCTGACTGCAACCGATTGTACCCTGCCTGCCGAAAGTTTGGGGCGAACTTTGCGCCAAAGAATCGGCGAAATTTCAAAACCTACCAGTCTATCCAAAATGCGGCGGGCTTGCTGTGCCTTTACCAAGTGTTCATCTATCGAACGGGGATTTTTAATGGCGTTTAAAATAGCATCCTTTGTGATTTCATGAAATACAATTCGTCTTGTTTTTTTATCCGGAAGCTTTAAAGCTTCTTTAAGATGCCATGAAATTGCTTCTCCTTCGCGATCCTCGTCAGATGCCAGCCAAACGGTATCAGCTTTTTTAGCTAACTTTTTTAGTTCGGCTACCACGCTTTTTTTATCGGGCGAGATAATATATTTCGGCTCGAAGTTGTTGTTTACGTCAACTCCGTTGTTCTTCTTTTCCAAGTCGCGTATATGTCCGTAACTGGACTGAACATGAAAATCTTTTCCTAAAAATTTTTCTATCGTTTTTGCCTTTGCAGGCGACTCTACAATTACAAGGTTATTCGGCATAATTTCTCTAAATTCTTTAAAACAGTCTAACAATTAATAAAAAAAAAATTCTATTTCAAAATTTGCAACAATCTTAAAGATAAACAATTTGCATATTCAAATATGAAAAAAAAATAGAATGAAGATAATAATCATTTCACTAATTGTTTTTATTGATTACTACTTCTTCTCTGATGACTTTCGAAACACGAGATATTTATCCGACCAATTATCCGTCAAATCCGTTAATCGTTGACATTTCACTATTCACGGTTCATTTTAAAACTTTCTTAAGATATTTTCCCGTATGTGAGTTTTCCGCTTTAGTAATTTCTTCCGGAGTCCCGATTGCCACAATGCTTCCTCCTCTCTCTCCCGCTTCGGGTCCAAGGTCAATTACATGGTCGGCAACTTTTATTACATCGAGGTTATGTTCAATAATTACAATCGAATTATTCGTCTCGAGCAGCATGTCAAAACTATGCAGCAATTTTTTGATGTCGTGAAAATGGAGACCGGTAGTCGGTTCATCAAAAATAAATAAAGTATGATTATTTTTCTTTTGGGATGCGAGATGCGCCGCAAGTTTAACGCGTTGGGCTTCGCCTCCGGATAATGTGTTGGACGGCTGTCCGAGTTTTAAGTATCCCAAACCTACGTTTGACAGACTTTCAAGGTACTTGGTGATTTTAGCATTTCCGTCAAAGAACTTCAGCGCCTGATTGATAGTCATATCAAGAACGTCAACGATATTTTTCCCTCGGTAACGCACATCTCTGATTTCTTTTTTGAACCTCGTCCCGCCGCAGTCTTCGCACTCCAAATAAATATCGGCAAGAAATTGCATTTCAACTTTAATAAATCCTTCGCCGTTGCAGGCGTCGCATCTGCCGCCCGGTACGTTAAATGAAAAGAAGCCCGGCTTGTAACCTCTGGCACGGGCAAGCGGAGTTTCGGAAAAGAGAGTTCGAATTGCGTCAAAACCTTTTACGTAGCTAATCGGGTTGGAGCGCGGAGATTTTCCGATAGGGGACTGATCAACAATAATTACTTCGTCAATAAAATTAACTCCTTCAATAGCTTTGCAGCTCCCGATTTTGGAAGGGTTTCCGCCTTTGCGTTTAATTAAATTACCGTATAGTACATCATTTATCAATGTACTTTTTCCCGAGCCGCTGACGCCTGTTACTACTACAAACTTTTTTAGCGGAATGTCAACGGTTATTTCTTTCAGATTATTCTCAACCGCTTCGATAATTTTGATTGCAGGCGTTTCTTTTCTCCTTCTTATTTTAGGAACGGGAATCTCAAGTTCGCCGCTCAAATATTTTCCGGTCAATGATTTCTCGTTTCTGATAATTTCATCATAAGTCCCTGATGCAATTATTTCACCTCCGTGAACTCCCGCGCGCGGTCCCATGTCATAAATTAAATCCGCTTCTCTCATTATCTCGGGGTCATGTTCAACAACCAGAACGGTATTACCTAAATCGCGTAACGATTTTAATATTGCAATCAGTTTGTCGTTATCGCGTGGGTGAAGTCCGATACTCGGTTCGTCCAAAACATAAAGCGTTCCGACCAAAGCGGAACCGAGTGAAGTGGCAAGGTTAATCCTCTGTGTTTCTCCTCCTGAAAGTGTGGAACTCATTCTGTCCGAAGTAAGATAACCTAATCCGACATTGTTTAGAAATAATAAGCGTTTCCGGATTTCGGCCAAAATTTGTCCGGCTACTTTTTCTTCGTAATCACTAAGTTTTATAGTATCAAAAAAAACTTTTGCTTTTTCCAACGGCAGTGAAACAACATCCGCAATTGATTTATGATTTATTTTTACCTGAAGCGCTTCACGCCTTAGTCTGGAGCCTTTACAAGCAGTGCATTTTGTGTAACCCCTATATTTGCTAAGCAAAACGCGGATATGCATTTTGTAAGTTTTTTGCTCGAGAATTTTGAAAAATCCGTTTATGCCGGGAAAACCATCCACTCCGTCCCAAATAAATTTTTTGTGAAGTTCGTTTAATTCCGCATAAGGAATATCGATAGGGATTTTCTTTGTTTTGGCAATGCGGACAAGTTCGCGCTGGTATTTACTTAACTTGGGCGTTCTCCACGGCGCAATCGCTCCTTCGGATAAGGTTAAGCGGGGATTAGGTATAATCAAATCCTCATCGTAACCTATTACCCTTCCGAATCCTTGGCAAACCGGACAAGCACCGAAAGGATTGTTAAAAGAGAAGAAGCGGGGTTCCGGCTCAACATACTCAATACCGCAGCACTCAAAATGTGATGAAAAGTTTTTTACTTTTTTTGTCTCCGCATTAATTACCGAAACGTAACCTTCCCCGATTTTAAAAGCGGCTTCAATCGATTCGGAAATCTTTTCCCTTAAATCTTTCCCTGTCTTAAATCTTTCGATAACAACATACGATTTTTTATTCTCTTTTAATCCGGAACGGTTCTCGTTTAAGTTAAATAATTTACCTCCTTGGTAAATTCTGAAAAAACCTTTTCTCTTTAATAAGTCCAGCTCAAACTTAAAATCGGAATTTTCCGGCATCTGCATCGGAAAAGTAAGATAGAACTTCTTTCCCTCTTCAAATTTGCTCAGCCAATTTATGATTGTATTTGTTGTGTCCTTCTTAACTTCGTTTCCGCAATTAAAACAATATGTTTTGCCGATTCGGGCAAATAAAAGTTTTAGGTAATCGTAAATTTCGGTTGTTGTTCCAACGGTAGAACGAGGGTTTTTAGAGGGAGTTTTTTGCTCTATTGCCACAGAGGGGCAAATACCTTCAATTGATTCAACATCAGCCTTGTGCATTCTGTCGAGAAACTGTCGGGCGTAAGAGGAAAGACTTTCCACATATCGGCGTTGACCTTCGGCATAGATTGTGTCAAAAACAAGGGACGATTTACCGCTTCCGCTGACGCCTGTAAATACAATCAAATTGCGCCGTGGAATTTCGAAACTTATATTTTTTAGGTTATGCTCATTAGCATTTTTTATTATTATCTTTTTATTTTGCATCTCAAATCGAAATATTTTAAAATGTTAAAGTTAATCATTTTTATTATATAATAGCTTGTTTTTACTAATCGAAAAACTCTGTAATGCTATTATTGTTTGGCGAAACTATTTTACAATAATTTTAAAATTCTTATTTGTCAAAAATGCCTAAACGGCAAAGTAACAAAACACGAAATTTTTTAGAAACCAAGTTTGATTTTTTATATACTGAACATCAGTTGAATTTGCGAATAATTCCCGGAGTTTATAATAAAATGTGATGAAAATCATTTCTTTTTTGAAAATATGTGGTTATATTTCGTCAAATAATAAAATGGATTAATGAGAGTAGCAGAAATAAATACCGCAATCATAGCAACTACAGCTCCTCAATATCTACCCGAGTTCAGAAAAGTCGAGCGCATAAAGGCTGATTTCCGTTATACGCCGGATAACAAAAAGTCGTCTTCTAAATTTTCAGAGCATGACAGTATTGAAATCTCTTCCGAATCAAAGGTAATAGCCGAACAATCGAAAAGCGAAACTTCGCGATACATCACTGATTCATTTTATCATTCCGATATTAGCAGAGTTTATAAAGAGAATTTTGATGAGACTCTTTTTAACAATATTCCTAATCACCTGCGTGAAAGCGTTTCCGGAAAAAATTGGAAAGCCGAAAAACATGTTAAGGAAGTTCGCGGCGGATTTATTGTTTCCGGTACGAACGGGAGCGATTATTCCGCTGAGGAAGATTCGCATGAAAACAGGATATTGGAAAAATATGAAAATGAATCCGTAAGACTTCCGGGGCACCTGCTTAGCGTTTTAATGTAACTTAATTTTATTTTTTCAATCTTCTGAAATTTTCCAAGAATTCTTTAGTAAACTTACTCAAAGATAAATCACCGCTCATTTCCGCTCGTTCGGTTAGCAGAACATCCCAATCTTCAGTTCCTTCCCAAGAAATTTTCTTTAATTTTTCCATTGCAACGGAACTGTATTCGGATAGTTTTATTGAAAGGGCATTTACTTCAATGTTAAGTTTTTCCTTATCGGCAACAACTTTGTTAAACAAGCTTTTCCGTAAAGCCCAATCGGCGGATTTCCATTCGGTATCAATGCTCATTTCCGTAAAAGCGGATTTGCCGATTTTACGTACAACAGCCGGACCAATAACAAACGGAGCTATCCCGATTGAAAGTTCGCTTAATCTTACCTGAGCATCAGCGGAAGCAATTGCGTAATCGGAAGCGGCAACAAGACCGACTCCGCCACCGACGGTTTTCCCTTGAACTTTTGCGATAATTAACTTGGGTGATTTTCTCATCGTATTTATTACGCGGGCAAATCCGAGAAAAAATTCTTTGGAATCTTCTTCGGTTGTAAGTGTAAGAAGTTCGTCAAACGAGGCTCCGGCACAGAAGGCTTTTCCTTCGCTTTCAAGAATAATTACTTTTACATTCTCGTTTTCGGATAAATCAAGAATTGTTTTTCTTAAATCTATTAGTAGTCTGCCGGGAAGTGAATTCCCTTTTGGATGATAAAAGATTACTCGTCCGACTCTGTTGCCGATAACACTTTTCACAAAACCGTTTTCTTCCATTTTTACCTTCGGAACTTTTAAGAAATTTTTATTAATATCACTTCACAAAATCGTAATTTTCTAATTTAATTTCTCTAAAAGTTGTGTTTGTAAATTATTTTTGAATTTATCCGGGTGCCTGAGAAAAAATGAAGAAGAGTATCGTTATATTAATCATCGGAATTCTATTAGCGACTATTTCCTGCCAAAAGGAATTACCAAACGAAACAGATGAAAATCCGACCCTTTTGTTTAAATCGGGTTTTGAAAGCGGAGTTTACATTGATAGTACAGCCTATCCTGATAATGAAGATTTTAGATATATAAAAGGTACTGACAACGAAACAGGTTTTTCTTGGCCTATTAATATTTTGGGTGCAAGTGAAAGCGCACTACACTACATTGATGATGATAATCATAAAGCGGTTTACAGTGAAATACAAACTGTAATCGGACATAACGGAGATACAACCAAAGCATTATATAGCATCGAAAACTACGATTTAGGAGTAACTCAATGCCCATACGAAATTCTTAACATTCAAGAAGGGACAAAAGATTTATACGTTAGGTATTGGATAAAAATGGATAGTGCCGGTTTATTCCAATCTGATATGTGGCGGGTAATTTTTGAATATAAGACGAAAGATTATGCGGATAACAACGGATTCAGATTAATTGCGTTTATATATACAGACATTGACGGAATTCCTTATTGGCATTGGCAAGGTGACAGAGATCCTGAACATCCTATTTGGGAAATTGATAACAAAACCGTTCCTGTTCCGATCAATGAATGGTTTTTAACCGAATTCTACTGGCATTGGAGTGAAGGAGCCGACGGCAGAGCATTATGGAAAATTAACGGACAAACAATAGGGGAGCATTCCGGACCGACTACTTTAAATTCAAAACCAATTGATTTTATTATTTTAACGCAAATCTACGGAGATGCTAATCCGAAACATCAATGGATTGATGATGTTGAAATATGGGATGGGATACCTAAATAAAAATTGCGCTACCAACAAAACAAACGTATAACGCATTTTGCCGAAAGTATCGGAAATAATGATGAAATTCGAAATCGTTAGTTGATATTTTTCGTGATAAGATTATTTTTTTTACCTACGAAGAAAACAAAGGGGAACTAAGCTTATAGCAGATTAAACTTCGTAGTAATATTTTTTTTGAATATATTAGAATTATTTTTTTTAATAGACTATAAGCCTTAATTTTAATATTTTTGCTCTTTATCTTAATAATAATTAAAATGCCCATGCAAGAATATAAAATTAAAAAGGGGTTGGATATTCCCCTTGCCGGCGCACCGACACAGAAGATTACTGACGAAAAACTTTGTCGTATGTTTGCAGTTGTTGGTGATGATTTTGTAGGTATGAAACCTACATTAATCAAGAAGGAAGGCGATACCGTAAAAAAAGGAGAGCCTCTTTTTACAGCTAAAAAATATCCTTCGGTTAATTTCACTTCTCCCGTTTCCGGAAAAGTAGTTTCACTAAACAGGGGAGCCAAAAGAAAATTTCTTTCCATGATTATCGAGCAGGAAGGTAATGATGAAATCATATTCGACTCATTTTCATCAGAGCAGTTAAATAATCTCGATAAGGAAAAAATAAAATCTCAAATTTTGTCTTCAGGTTTATGGGTTGCTTTTAAAACTCGTCCTTTTTCTAAAATAGCCGATCCCGAAACTACACCCCATTCTATTTTCGTTAACATGATGGATACTAATCCGCATGCACCTTCAATGACTTTAGTGCTTGAAGGAAAGGAGGAAAATTTTAATGCCGGTGTGAAGGTAATCGAAAAATTAACCGACGGTAATATCAATATTGTAAAATCTTCTAATGACGAATTTGTAATTAATGAAAGTGATAAAGTAAAAGGTTACCGGTTTTCCGGTCCGCACCCTGCCGGACTTGCAGGCACTCATATTCATTTTATTGATCCTGTAGGAGCGAACAAAACCGTTTGGTATATTGACGCTGAGGATGTTGCGGCTATCGGTGCTTTATTTTTAACAGGAAAATTAGATACATCACGCGTTATTTCAATTGCAGGTCCGATGGCAAAAAATCCGAGACTGGTTAAAACGCATATGGGTGCTTGCGTCAGCGAATTAGCTAAAGATGAATTTTCCGGAGAAGAAGTAAAGGTAATTTCGGGGTCAGTGCTTAACGGACGAATCGCTGAAAATGAAGTTGACTTTTTGGGACGTTTTCACAGACAGATTTCGTTGTTAAAAGAAGAACGTGAAAAACATTTTCTCGGTTGGGCTATACCTACACCGAAACAATTTTCGGTAAAAAACATTATGCTTTCCGCTTTAACACCGAATAAGAAATTCAATTTAACTATGGCTTTAAATGGCGGACGCAGAGCAATTGTCCCGATTGGAAGTTACGAATCCGTAATGCCGCTCGATATTTTACCGACATTTTTACTGAGAATGTTAGCTGTCGGAGATATTGAAGAAGCTGAAAAGTTAGGCGCTTTGGAACTTGACGAAGAAGATTTAGCGCTTTGCACCTTTGTTTGTCAGTCCAAGATTGAACACGGAGTTAATTTAAGAAATTTATTAACTAACATTGAAAAGGAAGGATAGTGAGCTTACGTAGTTTTTTTGATAAACATGAGAAAGAGTTCAAAGAAGGGAAACTGAAAAAATATTTTCCTCTTTTTGAAGCTGTTGAATCTCTCCTTTATTCGGGCAATGAGAATGCAAAATCTCCTACTTTTGTCCGTGATGCTATTGATTTAAAGAAAACCATGACAACGGTTGTGATTGCATTATTACCGGCTGTTTTTATGGCGTTATATAATACCGGTTATCAGGCAAATCTTACTTTTTCATCAGTTGCCGGTGCAACTTCGCCTGGAACATGGCAAGGCTCGTTATTAGCCTGGTTGGGTTTGCCTTTTAATCCTTCAAACTTTTGGAGTAACATTTTACTCGGAGCATTTCATTTTCTTCCTTTGTATTTGGTAACATTGGTTGCCGGAGGATTTTGGGAAGTACTATTTGCCATTATCAGAGGACATGAAATAAACGAAGGATTTTTTGTTACCAGTTTACTTTTCCCGCTGATTATTCCTCCCACAATGCCTTATTGGGAAGTAGCGCTTGGTATTTCTTTCGGAGTGGTTTTCGGTAAAGAAGTATTTGGCGGAGTAGGGATGAATGTTTTGAACCCTGCTTTAGTCGGAAGGGCGTTTTTGTTTTTCGCTTATCCTGCTGCGATTTCCGGCGATAAGGTTTGGGTTGCAGTTGACGGTTTAAGCAAGGCAACACCTCTGGCGAAGCTTGCGGAAGGTGGACTGGCTCATGCGTCGGTTTCATGGTGGGATGCTTTTGTCGGATTGATTCCCGGTTCCATGGGTGAAACATCAACGTTGGCAATATTAATTGGAGCTGCATTTTTAATTTACACCGGAGTAGGTTCATGGAGGATAATGTTAAGCATTCTAATCGGAATGGTTGCGATGTCCCTAACCTTTAATTTAATCGGAAGTTCAACCAACCCGATGTTTGAAGTTACTCCTCTCTGGCATTTTGTCCTCGGCGGATTTGCTTTTGGAACAGTATTTATGGCTACCGACCCTGTAACTGCAGCTGTAACAAAGCAAGGACAGTTATGGTACGGCTTGCTGATTGGTGTTATGGTTATTCTCGTCCGCGTTGTTAATCCCGCATTTCCGGAAGGGATGATGCTGGCAATATTATTCGGAAACGTTTTTGCTCCGATTATTGACAAGATTTTCATAAACGCAAATATCAAAAGGAGACAGTTAAGAAATGTCGTCTGATAGTATAAAGAAAACGCTTGGAGTAGCTTTAGGAGTTTGCGCTGTCGCCTCTATTTTTGTTTCGACTGCCGCTGTTGAATTAAAGCCGATCCAACTTGAAAATAAAAAAGCAGATATGGTTCGTAATATTTTGGATGTCGGCGGTTTCGATAGCGAAAGCCCGGATTTTAAGAATGTTTACGAAAAAAATATTCAGCCCGAAATTATCGAGCTGAAAACCGGTAAGGTTATTCCCGAAAATAAATATACGAATGAACTTAATCCCGAAAATTTTGACATTAAAGCTCTTGCCGACAGTAAAACTTACGGTGAAGCAATTCCCGCTGATGAGGATATTGCCGGAATTAAAAGAATGCCTAAGTACATGGTTATTTACTGCGTAAAGAAGGAAGGAAAAACCACGGAGTACATATTGCCGATTTACGGTAAAGGTTTGTGGTCAACAATGTACGGCTTATTGGCATTGGATAAAGACTTGCGCACCGTCAAAGGTTTAACTTTTTATGATCAGGGAGAAACTCCCGGACTTGGCGGTGAGGTTGAAAACCCGAAATGGAGAGCTTTGTGGAACGGAAAACAAGCCTACGATTCGTTAGGACATCCTATTTTACAGGTTATTAAAGGAAAGGTGAGCAAAAACGAACCGAGAGCAAAATATACTATTGACGGACTTTCCGGCGCTACTTTAACAACGCGCGGCGTTGATAATCTCGTACATTTTTGGCTTGGCAAAAAGGGATATTTGAACTTCTTGACTAATTTAAGAGGTGAAACACATGAGTAAAAAATTATCGTATAAAGAAATTTTATTTGATCCGGTTTTTAAGAATAACCCGATTGCATTACAGATTCTTGGAATTTGCTCTGCGTTAGCGGTAACTTCCAAAATGGAAACAGCCGTAGTAATGGCTCTTGCAGTTACGCTGGTTACTGCTTTTTCCAACTTTTTTGTTAGTTTAATTAGAAAGCATGTCCCAAGCAGTATTCGTATTTTAGTGGAAATGACGATAATTGCTTCCCTGGTTATTATTGCCGATCAGCTAATTCGTGCGTTTGCTTTTGATATTAGCAAACAACTTTCGGTTTATGTCGGTTTGATTATTACAAACTGTATAGTTATGGGGCGTGCTGAAGCCTACGCATTAAAAAATCCTCCTGTCGAAAGTTTTCTTGACGGAATCGGAAACGGTTTAGGCTACAGTTTTATTTTGCTTACAGTCGGATTTTTCAGAGAATTATTCGGTTCCGGTTCTTTATTCGGAATCACAATTTTCCCTACCGTTTCAAACGGCGGTTGGTACACAACTAACGGATTATTATTAATGCCTCCGAGTGCATTCTTTTTAATTGGTCTTCTTATTTGGGTAATCCGTACTCTTAAACCAGAACAGAGAGAGGTTGATTAATATGTTTGAACATTATTTGAGTTTATTTGTAAAATCGATTTTTATCGAAAATATGGCTCTCGCCTTTTTCCTCGGGATGTGTACATTCCTTGGCGTGTCGAAAAGGGTGGAAACAGCGATAGGACTTGGTATTGCGGTTGTTGTTGTGCAAGTGATTACTGTTCCTGTAAATAATCTGATTTATGTTAACGTACTTAAAGAGGGGGCTCTTTCTTGGGCAGGACTTCCGGGAGTTGATTTAAGCTTTTTAGGTTACATTACATATATTGGCGTAATTGCCGCAATAGTTCAAATTCTGGAAATGTTTTTAGATAAATTTGTTCCGAGTCTTTATAATGCATTAGGAATTTTTCTCCCTTTGATTACGGTTAACTGTGCAATTATGGGCGGTTCTCTTTTCATGGTTGAACGTAATTACACATTCGGCGAAAGCGTTGTTTACGGTTTTGGTTCAGGTATCGGTTGGGCTTTGGCAATTATAGCTTTAGCCGGAATCAGAGAAAGATTGAAATATAGTAATCCTCCCAAAGCATTAAGAGGATTGGGGCTTACATTTATAACTGCCGGATTAATGGCGATGGCGTTCATGTTATTTTCTGGAATTCAACTTTAGAGGAAATGAATGGAAGGAATTAGTTTAATTTTATTGGGAGTTTTACTTTTTATTATAATAGTAATTGCTCTTGTTGTTATTATTTTATTTGCTAAATCAAAATTGGTTTCAACCGGTGAAGTTGAAATTAATATTAATGACGATCCCGAAAAATCGGTTAAAGTTCCTGTTGGTTCTAAGCTGTTATTCGCACTTGCCGATAAAGGGATTTACGTTCCCTCCGCATGCGGTGGACAAGGTACTTGCGGCGAGTGTAAGCTTGTGGTTAAAGAAGGAGGCGGAGATGTGCTTCCGACTGAGAAGGGAAAGCTAACTCGCAAACAGATTAAGGAAGGTTACCGTTTATCGTGTCAGGTTGCCGTTAAGCAAAACTTAAAAGTGGAAATTCCGGCAGAAGTTTTTGATATTAAAAAATGGGAATGCACGGTTCGCTCCAACAGGAATGTTGCTACGTTTATTAAAGAATTAATTTTAGATTTGCCCGAAGGCGAAAATGTGGAATTCCGTGCCGGCGGCTACATACAGATAGAGGCTCCGGCTCATACGGTTTATTACAAGGACTTTGATATTGAAGAACAATATCGCGGCGATTGGGATAAATTCGATCTCTGGAGATATGTTTCCAAAGTTGACGAACCGATTGTTCGCGCTTACTCCATGGCAAACTACCCGCTCGAAAAAGGGATGATTATGCTTAATGTGCGTATAGCATCACCTCCTCCGCGTATGCCCGATGTACCTCCGGGACAAATGTCGTCTTACATTTTTAACCTTAAGCAGGGCGATAAGGTTACTATTTCCGGTCCTTACGGAGAATTTTTTGCGCGTGAAACAGATAACGAAATGGTGTTTATCGGCGGCGGCGCGGGAATGGCTCCGATGCGCTCCCATATTTTCGATCAACTCAAACGCCTTGATTCCAAGCGGAAGATGTCGTTCTGGTACGGCGCACGTAGTTTACGCGAAGCTTTTTATGTGGAAGAATTTGATAAACTTCAAGAAGAACATCCTAATTTTAAATGGTATCTGGCGCTTTCCGAACCTTTGCCTGAAGATAACTGGAACGGCAAAGTCGGGTTTATACATCAAGTGCTTTATGATTCTTATCTCAAAGATCATCCGGCTCCGGAGGATTGTGAGTATTACCTCTGCGGCCCGCCGCTTATGATTAGCGCTGTTACTAAGATGCTTGACGAACTCGGAGTTGAAAAGGAAAATATTTTATTTGATGATTTTGGCAGCTAATAGAAATAAATAAAAATTTGATACGTTTTAAACCTCAGATGTTTTTAGGTTTTAAACAGTTGAAACTTATAAATAATATGGAGTTATTATGAGAACAGCAGAAGACCTGTTAAAAGAAAAAGGGACCGAAATCATTTCAGTAAGTCCTGACACACTCATTAGCGATGCGGTAAAACTTATGATAGAAAATAATATCGGTGGTATTGCAATCAAGGAAGGTGATAATATTATCGGTATTTGGACGGAAAGGGACTTACTGCACAATATTGCCGATGATTCTTTTTATTCCAAAAAAACTCCAATTAGTGAATTGATGCATGGTGACTTAATTACTGCAAATCACGATGAAAGTATCTATACATTAATGGATAAGTTTCTTGGTAAAAAACTTCGTCATCTCTTTATTGTTAAAGAAGGTGAAATAATCGGTTTACTCTCAATCGGCGATGTAGTAAAAGCTAACTTAAATGAAAAAACAAAAGAGCTTGAAGAACTTAACGCCGTCTTTAATTGGGATTATTACAACAATTGGAGATGGAGAAAATAAAGGAAAAATAGTTGAAAAAAAATCTCTCCTTATTGCTATTTATTTCAATAGTATTCTATTCTTGTAACACAAATATTCCGGATGAAGTTGTTCTCAAAGGTAAAACTATGGGAACAACCTACTCTGTAAAATATATCAATCAAACTACTGTTCCGAATAAAGATTGGATACAAGTCAAAATCGACTCTGTGTTAGTGTTGGTTAATGATGAGATGTCAACCTACATCCCTACGTCTGAAATTTCACGATTTAACTCATTCCGCGATACAACTTGGTTTGATGTTTCGAAGGATTTTGTAATTGTACTAAGACAAGCGGAGTATATTGCCGATGTTAGCGGAGGTTACTTTGATCCGACAATTGAGCCGCTTGTAAATCTTTGGGGATTCGGTCCTGAAATACGAGACAGAAAATTACCGACCAAAAGCGAAATTGATTCCGCTAAAAAGTTGGTCAACTTCGGTTTGATTGAAACGAGACTAACGCCTCCCGCGATTAAGAAACGGAAAAGTAACATATATTTTGATTTGTCGTCAATTGCAAAAGGTTACGGAGTAGATAAAGTTTCCGATTTTTTAGAGGAAAAGGGTATTGAAAACTATTTGGTAGAAATCGGCGGAGAGCTTAGAGCGCATGGGAGAAAAGCAGATAGTTTACTTTGGAGAGTCGGAGTGATTAATCCGAACGAACAAGGGCTTAGTATTTCAATCGAGATGAATGATTTGTCTATCGCAACTTCAGGTGATTACCTGAATTATTTTGAATACCAAGGTAATAGGTACTCTCACACAATCAATCCAAAAACCGGAAAACCGATTACGCACAATCTTGCTTCCGTTTCCGTGATTGACCCTTCGTGCATGACCGCCGACGGATACGCAACGGCGATTGACGTACTAGGACCTGTAAAGGGTTACGAGTTTGCCGAAAGGCTGAACATACCGGTTTATATGATACTTCGCGATAGCGGGAAGTTTAAGGTAAAGATGAACGAACTGTTTCGAGAGCTTTTGGGCAATAAGTAATTCCATATTATTTTTAATACTTCCTTTTAGCTTTTCCCGAAATCATCTTTCGGTTAATAATGAAACTTCTACAAGGTTAATTCTACTTTTTTCTAATTTTTTACAAAATGAAACGCCTTGAACGTTATCTTTGTAAGATTAACAATAAATAATATGTAACATCCCAATTAAAATTACTTTATTTTTTAATAGCTGTTTTTTAATAAAAGGAATATGAAATGATTTTACATATATTAACATTAGCGGGAGTTTTTTCGATTGCCATACTATTGATGGGTGTTGCGGTTTACTTTTCCGGTTATCGTAAAGATGGCTCGAGCTGCTGCGGTGAGGGGCATTGTGATTTAAGCGGAGGAGCTTCACACGATTGTAACACCAAATCTGTTTCGGAAATGACGGAAGACGAAAGACGGAGATTGCCAAAATTTAAGATTATCGAATACAAATAGTTAATAAACGAAGTTATGCAAAAAATACTTATTTGTTATTTCACACCCTGTTTGGCTCTTTTTGCGGAAAAACTGATTTGAGTTTAGCATATAAATAACCGGAGAAATTATTTCCTCGGTTTTCCATCTCTTTTGTTTCGTTGTCCGCCGTAATTCTTTTTTTGTCCCGAATACCGCTTTTTCCCACGGTTATGATTTGATTGATCGGATTTTTCCCGTTTGGGCAAAGGTGGGATTTCTTCCAATAAATCATCGTCAGGATAACTTAACTCCAGCTTATGCTCTAAATATTTTTCAATTGCGGGAATCTGAAATGAGTCCCCTTCCGAAGCAAAACTTACCGAAGTTCCCAATTCTCCCGCACGTCCGGTTCTCCCGATTCTGTGAACGTAATCCTCCGGATCATCAGGGAGGTTAAAGTTTATCACATGGCTGATGCTTTCTATATGAATTCCTCGTCCGGCAACATCCGTTGCAACAAGTATTTTCACTTTTCCCGTCTTAAAGTTTTCGAGACGGTTTGTTCGTCTCTTTTGGTCAACATCACCGGTAAGTAATGTAGCGGAAAAACCGTAACGCTGTAGTTTGTCGTAAACCTTTCGTGAAATATCTTTACGGTTGCAGAAAACTATTACTTTTGAAAATTCTTGTTTTTTCAGCATATTGTAAAGGAGAGTAAACTTTTCATCATCCGAAACAATGTAAGTAATCTGATTAATCTCTTTCGCTTCTTTATGCTCTTGGTCTATCTCAACTATTACGGGATTAACAGTCCAGTTATCGGCAATGTAACGAATATTATCAGGGAATGTAGCGCTGAAAAATAGTGTCTGCCTATCTTCCTTGCGGGGAGTTTTTCTTTCGATTTTACGGATATCGGGCATGAATCCCATATCCAGCATTCTATCGGCCTCGTCAAGCACAAAAATTTCAACATTCTCAAGGTGAACAATTTTTTTCTGCATGTAATCAACTAAACGACCGGGAGTAGCAATCATAATATCAATATACTTTCCCTTTATTTTGTTCATTTGTTTTGTATAATCTACTCCGCCGTAAACAGCAACTATATTTAGATTGTTGTGTTTTGAAAGTCCGAGTGCATCCCGCTCAATTTGTAAAACAAGTTCTCGTGTCGGAGCCATAATTAAAGTATGGGGCGCACCTTTAATCCTTTTTTGCTCTTTGGAACGTTTGATAATTTTAACAATTGAAGTTATTAAAAAAGCGGCGGTTTTCCCGGTTCCTGTCTGAGCTTTTCCAATTGCGTCACGACCTTTAAGCGTGTGCTCTAAGATTTGCGCTTGAATCGGAGTGCAGTATTTGAAGCCTAAATCCGCAACCGCATGCTGCAAACTGTTGGGCAAAGGGAAATCATAAAATCTTACTTTTCCTTCAACCTTGGGAACCGGAACATCTTTGGTTGACCACTTAGGTTTAGCTTTTGGCTTAGGTTTTGTTTTGCCGATTTTGTGTCGGCTTTGGCGCTCTCTGTTTTTATCAATTTTCTTTTCTTCGGAAACAGATTTACTTTTAACGGTATTCTGTTTTTTCTCAATTTGTTTTTTGTCGTCTGTTTTTTTGGGGAGGTTTCTTTTTTTTAATAACCCGATAATTTTTTTTAGCATTATTTCCTGAATCTAAATCTTCTTTTATTATTCTATTATTTTAGTTCTTCAAATTACAAATAGAATCTGTTATAAACAAAATAACTAATGATAATGATTAAGAATATATTTTTATTGTGGAAGTGATAAATTTTGAAAAAAGGAGCAATCCGATTCGGACACACTAATCTTATCGATAAGTTGTCGCAAATACATATATTTGTAGATATAAAACAAAACAAATTAGGCGATGAAATGAGAACTATTATTGAACCTTTTAAAATTAAATCGGTTGAGCCGATTAATTTTACAACCCGTGAAGAGAGAGAAAAAATACTTGTTGATTCAGGTTATAATCCGTTCATGATTAAATCGAAAGATATAATTATCGATTTACTAACCGATAGTGGCACTTCGGCAATGAGTGCCAAGCAATGGGCCGGAATTATGGACGGCGATGAATCATATGCCGGCTCAAAATCTTTTTTTAGATTTGAAAAAACAGTAAAAGATATTACCGGTAAAAAATTTATTATTCCAACTCATCAGGGAAGGGCTGCGGAAAAGATACTTTTTTCAATACTTGGCGGACCCGGAAAGTATTTCCCGAACAATTCGCATTTCGATACAACCCGCGCTAACATTGAGTTTACGGGAGCTGAAGCATTTGATTTTTTAACGGAAGTTGGTAAACATCCCGAAATCCGTGCGGACTTTAAAGGAAACATGGATGTTGAGGCGCTGGAAAAATTTATTATTGAAAAAGGTGCTGAAAATATTCCTCTTGTAATGATAACTGTTACTAATAATTCCGGCGGCGGGCAGCCGGTTTCAATGCAGAATATTAAAGATGTTCGTTCGGTTTGCGATAAATATAATTTACCACTCTTTTTGGATGCATGCCGATTTGCCGAAAACGCTTATTTTATTAAGCTGAGAGAAAAGGGATATGAAAACAAATCGGTAAAGGAAATAGCACAGGAAATGTTTTCTTATGCCGACGGAGCAACAATGAGCGCAAAAAAAGACGCTCTGGTTAACATCGGCGGATTTTTGGCAATGAATGACGATGTTCTTGCAATGAATGCACGCAATCTGTTGATAGTTACGGAAGGATTTCCTACTTACGGCGGATTAGCCGGACGGGATTTGGAAGCAATCGCTCAAGGATTGGAAGAAGTGCTTCAGGAATCTTATCTGCAATATAGAATTAAAAGTACAGAGTATCTTGGAAACAAACTTATTGATGCCGGAGTGCCAATACTGGAACCGCCCGGAGGCCATGCAATTTATCTTGATGCCAAGAGGTTTACTCCGCAGATTCCGCCGAATGAATTTCCCGGGCAATCGATAGTTGCCGCTCTTTATCTTGAAGGAGGAGTTCGTGCCGTCGAAATAGGTTCCGTAATGTTTGGAAAAACGGATAAAACCACAGGCGAGTTTATTGCACCGCCCATGGAACTTGTACGTCTTGCAATTCCGAGACGTGTATATACTCAAAGCCATATAGATTATTTGGCGGAAGTGATTATTGAAGTCTATAATAAACGAGAAACCTTAACTGGATTAGAAATTATTTACGAAGCCCCGATGCTTCGTCACTTTACTGCAAAATTTAAACCAATAGAAAGGTAATTATGCAAATTAATGAGAATTACAGATTTAGCGACGGTAATAATATTTGGCGTCTTCTATTAACCGAAAACGACAAGTTGATTATTGAAACACGTGAAACAGATTCGAAGGAAGTTTTCTTTCATTGTTTGGATGTCCATTCGGGAAACCCGATTTTCAAAAATTTGCAGTTGGATGAAAAATACTGGATAGGGATTGAAGCGGTTAAGGAAGATATTATTTTTTTCCATAAGTACGCAAAGCCGGATATGCCGGGACATAAACAACTGTTTGGCTATTCCATTGAAGAACAGAAAATATTGTGGGAATCTGAAGAATATACTTTTCTGTTTTACTACAAAGGAAAAATTTACGGTTACCTCGAAACTTTTGAAGGAAGGAAATTTTACACTGTTGATGCCAAGACAGGGGAACTGTTAGATGATTTGGGAAACGACGCCGAATCGATCAACGCTCTTCGCGAAATTGCAAGAAGCGAGGAAGACTACTCGGATTATCATTTTACCTACAAACTTTACGAAGAGCCGGCTGTTAAAAAATTTATTACAAAATTTTATCCTCAGGAAGATATTGTCCGCGATGTTGAATTTATTGAATTGGATGATGCGGTTTTGTTTAACTATCATCAGCGAATAGCAGATAGGAAAATGAAAAATATTTTTAAGATAATCGATAAAAATAATATGAATGAAATTTTTCAGATTACTCTTAACAGTAAAGCAAATAATTATGCACCCGATTCATTCTTTATCTATAAAAATCATTTGCTGTTAATTACCGAAAAAATAGAATTGATAGTTTACGATTTGAGCTAATCCGCATATGTTACTAACAATTTTTTTGTTGTTAACATGTTTTTTCCTGTTGATTAAAGGCTCTGCTTATTTTGTTGACAGAGCCTTGTCGTTATCGTTAAAGTTAAACATGGCTCCTATTACAATCGGGCTTTCGGTTGTGGCTTTTGGAACAAGTTCGCCGGAACTGTTTACCACGGTTGTTGCCGCAGGAAAAGGGTATCACGATATTGCAATTGACAACGCTATTGGGTCTTCGATTTTTAATGTTTTGTTCATCCTGCCGATTACTGCAATTATAATACCCCTTCCATTTTTGCCGGAACTAAATCTTGATATTTTTGTTATGTTCATAGCTTCCTTTTACTCTTTGTTACCATGTTTACAGGTAAAAAGAAAACTCTCGACAGATGGGAAGCAATCGGGTTTGTTATTATCTACTTGGTTTATTTAACTTACTTAATTTTTAATTAATAAGGAATTTATCATGAAAATGGATAAAGACACAAAATTGTTTTTACTTAAGTTGGCGCGTAAAGCTATTGAACATGAATTTGATTCGGGGATTGAATTGCCAAAACCTGATTATGATAAATATCCTCTTCTAAAAACGAAGGCGGGAGCTTTTGTTACCATTAATGAAAACAACGATTTACGAGGTTGTATCGGTTATATAATAGGTTATCAACCTCTTTATGAAACTGTAGTCGATGCGGCAAAACAAGCTGCTTTCGGCGATCCTCGTTTTCCTTCTCTAATTAAACCTGAGCTTGACGAAATTGAAATTGAAGTTTCAATTCTTTCCGAGCCGTTTCCTTTAAACGGTTATGATGAAATAGTTGTCGGCAAGCATGGCTTGATACTTGAAGAAGAAGGACGCCGCGCTTTGTTGTTGCCTCAGGTACCGATTGAACATCATATGAATAAGGAAGAATACCTTTCCGCGCTTTGTCAAAAAGGGGGATTTAATCCCAATCTGTGGAGAGAAAAGAAGCTTAAATTGTCCGGATTTACGGCAACAGTATTTTCCGAAAAGGAAATGGGATTAAAATAAAACTAAATCGATGCAAAGATGAAGAAATGCAAAAATAATTAACGGAAACAGTAAACTTTTTTAGGAATGAACACGTTTCAAATATAAATGTTAATTTTTCATCATTAAAAAAATTATTTTCGGAGATTGAGATGAAAGTACGAGAACCGGCAGTTGCAGGAATGTTTTACCCTGATAATCCGGATGTATTGAAAGAACAAATAAAAATATTTTTGAATAATGCTAAAGTTGATGATAAGAAAAATGATTTACCCGTTTCGGGAATAGTTGCTCCGCACGCGGGATATGTTTATTCAGGGCAGACGGCGGCTTTCGCATACAAAACAATTATCGGAAGAAAATTTGACACAGTTGTTGTAATTTCTCCAAGCCACCGTGAGTATTTCCCCGGACTTTCAATCTATAACGGAGATGCCTATAAAACTCCTCTCGGTAATGTATTTATAGATGATGAAAAGCGGAAAGCTCTGGTTTATAACAGCCGTTACTTTTTTGAAGGTGAAGACGGACACAGAGGAGAGCATGCTCTGGAAGTCCATTTGCCGTTTTTGCAAACAGTTATTGAAGGAGATTTCAAGTTAATTCCTGTTGTTATGGGAGATCAGAAGGAAGGGTATATAGATGAGCTTGCCAAAAAGTTGGCTGAAATATATGACGAAAAAACTTTAATCGTTGCAAGCAGTGATTTGTCTCACTATTATCCGGCAAGCTATGCCGATAAGCTTGATTCCAGAGTTCAGACGCGTATTAATAATTTTGATTACGAAGGATTGTATAAAGATATCCAACGAAAATTAAGCGAGGCATGCGGAGCCGGCCCGATGGTTGCTATGCTGAAAGCCCTTAAGTCGGTAGGAAAGGAGAATGCGGAAGTTTTGGTTCGTACTAACTCAGGGAACGTTTCACAGGATTATTCCGAAGTTGTCGGTTACCTTTCCGCCATTGTTTATTGATAAAATATATTACATTATTATGACCAATAATAATAAGGATTAGGGAAAAAAAACGAAAGGGAAATTAACAGATAACATTATATGAGGAAGATTCTTCGGAGTAATTAAAAGAGAGCTAACCCATTATTAAATACTTGGGAACGGAGTTACTGAATAACAGATTGTCATTATTAATAAAGAAGTTGCAGAAGTTTATTTATTGGAGATTATTTGACTTAATATAATAACGACTTTTTGTGTAGTGAATAATAGTCAGAAAAACCAATCCTTTTATATTAACCTGAACTTCTTTAACTTTAAGTCTTTAAAAAAATGAAAATGAAAGAAGGTAATAGATGTTAGTTGATTCACATGCACACTTGTTCTTGCCAAATTTTGAGAACGATTTAGACGAAGTGTTAAGCAGGGCAAAAGCCAATGGCGTTAAGTATATTATAGTTCCCGGAACAGATATTGAAACATCAAAACAAGCTATTAAACTTGCTGATAAATATGAACAAATTTATGCTGCCGTGGGTGTTCATCCACATGATTCAAAGGATTGGGACAATTCATGGATTAATGAAATCGAAAAACTTGCGGAACATCCTAAAGTAGTTGCAATCGGCGAAATTGGATTGGACTATTTTTATGATTTTTCGCCGAAGGAAAATCAGCACCAAGCATTTAAAGCACAATTGGATTTGGCGATTAAACTTGACTTGCCGGTTGTGATACACAATCGGGATTCGAATGACGATATTATGAACTATGCGCGAGAGTATGCTTCCAAAGGCTTGAGAGCGCAGTTCCATTGTTTTGCGGGTTCAATTGATGATGCTCACGAATTGGTAGAACTGGGGTATAAAATATCGTTTACGGGAAATATTACCTTTAAAAAGTCGGACGAGCTTCGCGAAATTGTAAAATCATTATCCGTTGAGAATATCTTGCTTGAAACCGATTCTCCGTTTCTTACTCCGGTACCGTACAGAGGAAAACGGAACGAGCCTTCTTACGTAAAATATGTAGCCAAACAAGTTGCCGAGCTTCATCACTTGCGCATTAACGATATTGAGCGAACAACCACCTACAATGTTTTTCGTCTTTTCGGTGTCGGTGAAGAGCCAAAGCTGGCTTACACATACCGGATTGGGAAATCACTTTACATAAACGTAACTAACCGTTGCGATGCCGATTGTGTTTTTTGTGATCGAAAAGGGAATGCTGTAATTTCCGGTTACAAATTAAAGATGGAAAAATCGCAAGAGCCGCCTGCCGGTGTTTATATTAATGAGATTGGCGATCCGCTGAAATATAAAGAGGTAGTATTTTGCGGTTACGGCGAGCCGACACTCCGCTGGGACATTGTTAAGGAAGTAGCAAAATATGTAAAGGAGAAAGGCGGCAAAACAAGATTAGACACAAACGGGCACGGCAACTATATTAACAAAAGGGATATTACTCCGGAATTGGACGGTTTAATCGATTCGGTTTCAATCAGTTTGAACTCAATTGATGCTCAGCAATATGCCGCTTTGATGAGAGTTGATCCTAAACTTCATCAGGAAATGATTAATTTTGCACGAAAGGCAAAACAGTACGCGCATGTTCAAATGACTGTTGTTGGACTTAGCGAAGTTGACACCGAGAAAGCGGCTGAGTTTGTTAAAAATGAAATCGGCGTTCAGTTTAAAGTACGCGGTTATTTCCCTAAAAAGAAAAAATGAATCGGGAGAAAATTATGAGGTCGTTATTAGGCGCAGCATTGATTGCTGTTTTTGTTTTTGCCGGTTGTTCTCAAAATAAAAAAATAGATAACAAGAATTTGATTAAATCGGCTTATGCGAAAACCGATAAATATATTACTGATTTTGCCGGTGCTGATTTTCTTTCCGAATATTTGGTTAAACTTCCGGAAAAGTTCTCTGCCGACTCTACAGGATGTTCCGTAGCTTATCTCGAAAAAATCGTGAAGATCAATTATCTCGATACGATTATTTTTAAGCTCGATAATGATTTTAAAATCAGCAACGCAAATAATATAAAGGGGTTGCCGGATTGTGCTTTCTCTCCGGATTACTGTGAATTTAATATTGATTCGGCAGGAGTAAAGAAAATCATAAAAGATAATAAATTGCCGCGAGGAATTAAGCAGGCTGTAATTTCCTCTTTCTGGTCGGAAAAGGAGCACCGATTTCTTTGGCGGGTAATGATAACCGAAAAAGAAGTCAAGTCGCCGATGATGGAAAGGGCTGAAGGTTTGCGAGTGTTAATTGATCCGGCAACCGGAGAAATATTAAGAAAAGAAAAGTGGCGTATTCTATAATTTATTTGGTTTAATTTTTTGCCCAACCGAATTGTAAATAGTTTCCCTGAATTACTCCAAACAAATACGGTTTTGAAACGTCTCTAAATAAAATTTTATTAAAAAGGAACGGAGCAATTATGCCAAGAAAAACAACATTATTTTTAGCAGTCATATTATTTTCAGTTTCAATTTTTGCCGGTTCAGGAAATACATTTGTCCGCTATCCTGCTGTAAATAAGGATGGAAGTCAAATTGCATTTTCATATCAAGGAGATATTTGGACCGCCTCGATAAACGGTGGAAATGTTAGACGAATCACTATTAATAAAGCGTACGAAGAGTTTCCTATGTGGAGCCCGGATGGAAAACAGATTGCTTTTTCAAGTAACCGATATGGGAATAACGATATTTTCGTAATTAACAGCAACGGCTCGAATATTAAAAGAATCACATACAATTCTGCGGCAGATGCTCTGAACGATTGGGGAGCGGATAACAAATTGCTTTTTACAACTTTCAGAAATTTCCGCCAAATAGAATGGACACATGAGATTTACTCGGCTTCGCCCAAGGGAGGCACTCCTGTAAGAATATTAAATTCTGTAGGTGAGATGCCGGTAGTTTCGCCAAACGGACGTTATATTGCTTTTGTAAAAGGTGCTTGCCGCATTTCGCGTGAAGCTTATGAAGGTCCTGCGAATAAGGACATTTGGCTTTACGATAAGAAAACCGATAATTACAGAAGATTAACTGAAGCTAAGGGAAACGATTTCGCTCCCCGCTGGAAAGGGAACAATATACTTTATTTTATCGGCTCTCGGAATGGAGTTTATAACATTTTAAGTCTTGATATTAACGAGCCTAAAATTCCGAACGAAAAGCAGATAACAAACTTTAAGGATGGCGGAATAAGATATTTAAACATCAGCGGAAACGGTAATGTTTTGGTATTTGAAAGATTAACCGATATATATTCATTAGATTTAGCCACTTCAAAAATCAATAAAATTAATATTTCAATCTCGGCAGATTTTAGATTTTCGCCTTACGAAGACGTACGAAAAAGTTCCGAGATAGAAGAGTTTGCAGTTTCGCCAAATGGTAAGTTTACGGCATTTACAATACACGGAGATATTTTTGTAACATCAAATTCTCAGAAAGCGAAGAGAACCGTAAATGTTACAAAGAATCCTTTTCGTGATGAAAATCCGCAATGGCTTAATGATTCCACTCTGGTTTTTGTTTCGGATAGAACAGGGGAAAAAGACCTCTATTTGTTAAAATCTGCAGACAAAAAACAACCGATTTTACTTTTCTCTCTGAAATATGAAGCAAAGCAAATAACCGATACGCCCGAAGATGAAAGTTATCCTAAGATTTCACCTGACGGAAAGCAGATTGCTTACATAATAGGACGAGGAAAATTTGTTACCGCTTCAATCAATGAAGAAGGTGAGCTTTCTTCCACAAAAGTATTGCTTAATGGTTGGGCAACTCCGGCCGGAGTAGTTTGGAGTCCCGACAGCCGTTGGTTGGCATATTCCTTAGACGATCTCTACTTCAACACCGAAGTTTATATTCAACCGGCTGATGGAAAGATAAAACCGGTAGATGTTTCAATGCATCCCAAAGTGGATTCCGACCCAATGTGGAGTCCCGACGGAAGCAAATTAATGTTCATCTCGGAACGAAGTAAAGATTTTGATGTCTGGTTTGCTTGGCTGAGAAAGGCTGATTGGGAAAAATCAAAAGATGATTGGAAATATAACGAAGATTTATCCGCATTTGATTCGTCCTCAAAAAAGAAAAGCAAGAAGAAGGGGAAAAAGGATAAATCCGTAAAACCGATTAAAATTGATTTAGACGGAATTTACGAAAGATTAGTTCATCTTACTAATATGCCAGGCGATGAGAATAATCCGGTTGCCTCAAAAGACGGTAAAACAATCTATTTTACGTCGCAGACTCCCACAGCTCACGGTCGAGACTTATTCTCAATTAAATGGGACGGAACAAAACCTATGCAAATCACCAAAGGAGGTAAAAGCCCAAGCCAAATAGTCAATGGAGAAAACGGGAAATATTTTTTCATGCTTATAAAAGGCGGGAGATTGGCGAAACTGAAAGATGGCGGGAATAAAGTAAAATCAATTCATTTTTCTGCTAAGTATAAAGTCGATTTTGCAAAAGAAAACAAGCAGATTTTTGAAGAAGCTTGGAGAGCATTAAACGCAGGATTTTACGATCCTAATTTTCACGGCAGAAATTGGAATGCGCTAAGAGAAAAATATGAGCCGCTTGTTCTTTCAGCATCAACAAAACATGATTTTAGAGATATGTTCAACATAATGCTCGGTCAGCTCAATTCCAGCCACATGGGTCTTTACGGAAAAGACAGACCACAACTGGAGAAGGAACGCACCGGACTTATCGGAGTAGAGGTTATTCCTGTTTCGGAAGGAGTAAAAGTAACTCATGTAGTTTACAACTCTCCTGCCGATAAGGATTTCAGTCGGTTGTATGAAGGAGATATTATTACTGCCGTTAACGGTAATAAGGTTAATGAAGGGACCAATTTCTATTCATTGATGAATGGAACAGTTGGCGATAGAGTTCTTCTTTCCGTTACCGATGCCGGTGGAAACGTAAGGGAGGTTGTTATTCGTCCTACCGGAAGTTTGCGTGACCTGCTTTATGAAGAGTGGGTAAAAAACGAACGAGAATTAACAGATAAATATTCCGACGGAAGATTGGGATACCTGCACATCAAAGCAATGGGCTGGGATAGTTTTGAAAAATTTGAACGCGACTTAACGGCTGCAGGTTACGGAAAAGATGGATTGGTTATTGACGTTCGTTACAACGGCGGCGGCTGGACAACCGACTATCTGATGACCGTATTAAATTACAAGCAGCACGCTTACACGATTCCGCGTGGAGCTGCAAAAGATTTGAAAAAAGATCACGTTAAGTTCAGAGAATATTATCCTCTCGGCGAGCGTTTACCTTATTCCGCATGGACTAAAAAATCCGTAGCGCTTTGTAATGAAAACAGTTATTCCAATGCCGAGATATTTTCACACGCTTATAAAACTTTGGGTATTGGAACTTTAGTCGGGCAGCCTACATTTGGTGCGGTAATTTCAACCGGCGGCGTAGGACTTATGGATGGTTCGTATGTACGCTTACCTTCAAGAGCGTGGTATGTTTCAAAAACGGATGAAAACATGGAATGGGGACCTGCCGTCCCGAACGTAATAGTTGAAAACGCCCCGGACGGTAAAGCAAAAGGGACCGATAAACAATTAAAGACCGCAGTTGAGATTTTATTAAAGCAAATCGATAACAAATAATCGGTTGTTAATTTATTGATTAAGGAGACAAGGTAGATTATCCGCCTTGTCTCTTTTATTATTATCCAAAATTTTATAAAAACATTGAACATCAAAATACAATAAAAACCCACCTCAAAGAGGTTGTGTTATATCAAATCTATGAGGAAAATAAAATATGCTGAAAACAACTTTAGAGAACTTTAATCGTTATAACGGTTTTTGAATTCGGACTATTTTTTCCGCCGAATTATCGCAGCATTATTCATAGATTGACTTCGGTAGTTTCATGCTAATATCAATTTTTAGTTTAATATCAACTTACTTTTTTCCCAATTCTCTGAATTTATTCATAAAACCGATAACACGTTCTTCCTCAATTTCATTTGCCCAGAAACCCTCTCTCTTGAAGTAAGAACCGACAATAAAACCATCGGCGAAGTTATAATATTTTTCGATGTTTTCCATTGTTATTCCCGATCCAATCAAAACGGGAATATTTACATTTTTCTTAATATTAACAATATCGACCAAGTTAGCTTCTTCGCCGGTGGCATTTCCTGTTACAATTACACCGTCTGAAATAAAAAATTCCGCCGCTTTTGCCGTTTCTACGATTGATACGTCTTCCGTAATGGCATGCGAGCTATGCTTTTTTTTAATATCGGTAAACACCTGGATATTATCGGCGCCAATCATTTTTCGGTAACGCATGATTTCTCCCGCATCAGATTCAAATATTCCTTCATCGGCTACATGTCCGAATACAAATCCCTCGGCTCGAATAAAATCAATCCCTGCAGAGTTTGCCGCTGCCAGCGCCGCTTTATTTGCCCCGGCTAATATTTGCATTCCTATCGGTAGTCCTGTTTCCGATTTAATTTTTTCCGCAATCAAACACATCATTGTCGAAATCTCGTGTCCTGCGTTTCGTTTTAAGTATGGAACATCGTGCATATTTTCAATCATTATTGAATCAACTCCGGCTTTTGTGTAAATAGCCGTCTCCTCAAGTGCTTTATCTATAATAGTTTTAACAGAGCCGGTATATTTGGGTGTACCGGGCAAAGCCCTAACGTGAACCATTGCGATAAGTTTTTTTGTGTTAAATTTCAAGCTCATTTTTTCCTCACTAATTTCAAATCAATTTAAAAAGATAAAACATTACTGTTTAAAATTCAGTTCTGCATCTCGCGGAAAAAATTGGATAAACAAAGTTCCGGCTCCTAACGGAGGGGAAGTTGTCGGTTTTCCTTTCGGGATAATTATATTTTGATACTGTAAGTTAGCAGTTGTAGTACTTGTGTTATTTACCTTGAAATGTTAGATTTGCACTTCAAAATAATATGGACAAATGGCAAGACGTAAAAAAAGCATAAAAATACAAGAGGCATTAACATTTGAAAATGTTATTGCGGAAAAAGACGGAAATGTTGAATCTCGTGTAATTTCCTTTTTGGGTAACGATAATCCGGTTGCTTTGGAAATAGGGTGCGGGCGTGGAGATTATTCGATTGAGTTGGCACAAAAATATCCGGATAGAAATTTTATCGGGCTTGACTTAAAGCCTGCCCGACTCTGGAATGGCGCCACAAAAGCAAGTGAACTCGGACTTAAGAATATTTTGTTCCTTTACATGAATGCCAAGAATTTATCCGAAGAATTCGTAGAATTGAAATTTGCTGAAATATGGATAACTTTCCCCGATCCTATGCCTAAAAAAAAGCAGGAAAGTAAGCGTCTTACGGCTCCTCACTATCTTGACATCTATAAGAAGATAACCGATAAAAATTCGCAGCTTCACCTTAAAACAGATGATGAAGGTCTTTATTATTATACTATCGAAAAGTTAAGGGAGAAGAGAATTAAAATTTTGAAACAGACCGATAATTTATATGCCGAAAAAGAAATTTCGGAAAATGAGAATATAAAAACAAAATATGAACTAATGCATCTTGCCGAAGGAAAAACAATAAAACTGATTGACTTTTCTTTTACTTCTGTGGACTCATAAGCATTTCAGTTACTTTCATAACTATTGAACGAGGGAAAAACCTTCCCGAAAGATAAAATAGTTTGTTTATCAAACCGGGAATTGCAACAGATTTATTTTTTACATTGCCCGTACTCGATAAATTTAACCTCAAATTTGCAACCGCTCGTTTGTTATTACAAATTTTGGATTCAGTTATAATTTTAATTCGCTGCATAATTAAAAAACATAGCTTCAACGATTGTCTTGTTAACATAAGGAAATATGCGTTTTTCAGTATTGATAATGTCATCTCTTGTTACGGAGATTTTCATTTTTTAACATTTTCCCAGAAATAACGGATATGTTTTTTTGCATACGCCAAAACTTGTTCTTTATCAAAATAGTTGTTAATTAAAAATCTGAATTTTAGAACAATCAACGGCGCCAGAAATTGCTCGGTTAATAGTTCCTTATCGTACGGCTTAATGTAGTCGTAGTTACTTAACTGCTCAAATACTATTTCCAATACTTCCGATATTGAGGAGAACAAATCATTCAAAGTTAAATCAAAATCCACTGAAGAGTTAAATTTAGCTTGAATCATCATTTTGGTGAACATGCGTTCTTCTAATGTTGTCCACAAGTCAATGATTTTTTCCGCAAATAAATCGAAAAACCTTTCTGGATTATCCAGCTTATCAAGCAGTTCGTCGTTTACAAATGAGGAAGCATTTGCACGATCTTTCCCGTCATTGATTAGTTCTAAGAATATAGCTTTCTTTGAAGGGAAGTGGTTATAAATTGCGCTTTCTCGAATCCCGACCTTTTGGGCAATCATTCTAACCGAAGATTGATAGTAGCCATTTTCAGAAAACAGCTTTAGAGCTTCAACTTTAATTTTTTCTCTGTTTGTCATTGTTAACACTCGTTAATCTGAAAACAACTAAAATAAGTAAAATTTATTAATTATATCAAAAATTCTTAATTTTTATAATTTTCTGGCAATAACCACGGCTTTTTTGAAAATTTTTAATGAATTATCGCTGTTTCCGATTTCTTCAACCAAGAGGACATATATTCCCATTCTTAAAGGATTACCCGATTCGTCCTTACCATCAAAAACTATTTCTCCTTTTTGTCCTGAAGGAGAGTTATCCGTTAAAGTTCTTACCAATCTTCCGATAGAATCAAAAACTCTCACTCTAATCCGCGAAATATTTTCCACCAGTTTATAGTTTATGATTGTAAAATCCTCGTATCCGTCATTATCGGGAGAAAAAGGATTGGGCGTTATTGAGATTTCGTTATTCGAAATATTGTTATTTAAAAAGATAGAATTTTGTTGTAAAGGGGTTCCTCCGATATTATTCACACAACTTGACCAATTGGTAGGATTGTTACCATCTATAACCGGATTTATTTTCTCAAGTGAGCGATTGTTCACCCGAATGAAATTCGTATTATGCCAAGTTGAATAATACTTAACCGAGTCAATTGTGCTGTGTCTGAAATCTTTTATTATTATCATCCCTTCATCGTTTGGAAGTGAAATTTTATGCTCAGGTGAAATATAGACTTTGGCAGAATCGAGATTGTAATAATTAATTACATTTGAATCCAAAGCGAAAAGGAAATAATCATGAGCTTTTATCCGGTATTTAACGGGACAAAGAATTGAGTTATGCGCATTTAAATCCAAAATTCTCCAACCCCCTATTTCAATATTATTATTGCCGTAGTTATATAATTCGATATATTCGCCATTATCAGAGGAGGGAGAATACATTATTTCGTTAATTACCAATTTAGGGTTTTCCGTGAAATTATAGTTAGTTACGGAATTCAGCTCGCCCGGTGTTGCGTTGTTGGAATCCAACGAAGGGAACCAATTCGAACTGATGTTTGCATCATCGAATCCGATTTTTTCAATTGATTTTCCGTTTATAAATTGCCAGTTGTTATCCCACGCCACCGAGTCTATTAAATTTCCGCGATAATCGTAAATGAACAGACAATCATGTAAATTGCCGAGTGAACCAAAGTTTGAAATAACGGAGTTAATATTTTGTCGAGTTAGTATTTCATAAAAAGAGGAATCCGGTGTTACAACCAAATACGAATAAGGATTTATGAATGAGATTGAATCTGCCAATTGAGATTTGCTGTTCAATTTTGACGAATCACAAATAAATACCTTTGCCAAGTTAATAATCGAATTGGTGTTATTATATAGTTCGCACCATTCCGGTTCGCCGGATTTGGGAATGTTCATCACTTCATTTATGATTAACGCATGTTCACTTATGCCGGTTTTAACCAATACGGTTTGGGAATTATCGGAAGTATCTTCGTCAATCGAAAAATATGCGGTAGATTTGAAAAGCATCGAATCGATTATTGGGTGAACACACGTTCTCTCAATTGTTAAACTATCACCGGGTTGTAGAGATACGTTTTGAGTTTCGGCAAATGGATGAAACGAAGAATCGATTAAACTGAAATAATAATATCTTACAGTAAATGAATCGGCTTTTTCGTTTCCGGTATTCAAAACGGTAGTTCTTAAAATAATATTATTTCCCGAATCCGGAAAGGTAGGGGAATATTCAAGTTTTGTAATTTTTATGTCAAATTGTTTTATCGTAAGTGAATTTTTCCGACCGGGCGTGCTCAACTCGGTATCTTTGGAGCTTCCCCAATTTGTGCTGTCGTTTGTCGCAGTTTCAAGAGAAATTCTTTCTAACGAAGCGCCTGAAATATTTCCCCAATCGGAATGAAAAAGTAACGAATCGATTACGTTATCCGCCCTGTCTTTCAGAATAATTCCATCTTCGCTATTATTAAGATTCGGGAAACTTTCAATAAGTAGCTTAGATGGAATCTGTTTGTGAAAATCTAGAATAATACTATCTTTTGCAATAATTAACTTCTCATCCGGAGTAAGAAAAATATTTGAATCTGAAATAATTGCAGTAGTAGGATGAAGCAAAATGTCTCCGATTTCCCACCCTTTTAAGTCCACAGTGTCGCCGGAACAGTTTTCAAGTTCAACCCATTCCGGCTCTCCGTCAATAGGGGCGTAATGAACCTCATTGATTTTTATCGCTCCGTGTCTATATGAAGGAAAGAGATGGAATTGTTTGGAATTATTTGTTGTATCCATATCGGAACTATATTGAGCCTTTACGGTGAACGTGCGTTCTTTTAGGTTTTTAAGAGATAAATTAAATATATGAGATATTGAATCGGACGAAGATAGTGAAATTTGTTCGTTTGTTAAAAGAATATCCGGAAGTGAATCGTTGTTCACATCGGAATATAGCAGCAAATTGACAGTAGCCGAGTGTTTTCCTATGTTTTTAACTTTTACGGAAATATTGAAGTTTTCTCCGAAGTATGGATTTTCCGGAATTGTAGTCATATATTCAACTTTAATATCATATTCTTTTTCCGTTACGGAATTAATGTCCCCGGGAGTTCCGAGTTTCGGATTTATACACCCTTCCCAACTTGTAGAATCATTTCCGAATAATAACGGAGAAATTTTTTCTAAAGTTGAATTTGCCGCTGAATTGTTCCATGAATCTTGGTAATAGACTGAATCAATAACGGTTCCTATTGAATCAATCAAACGAATATCGTCGTTTTCGTTATTCAGTGACGGCAAATGGACAATTATAATTCGGGAATTGATATTATAAAAATCATTGATTGTGTCGGTAGGAGTCAGTACTGCAAACGATTGAGGCGCAAGTAAAATAGTATCTCTCGTAATAGTAATTGACGAATTTCTATCTGCGATTTTCCATTTAAAAAGGTTAAATGTCGTAGAATCCGTATTGTTGAAAAGTTCAATCCATTCGGGTTGTCCATGCGGAGGATGATAAGCTATTTCGTTAATTACAATTTCTGAAAATCGCGGAAGATTGGGATAAATGCAAATTTGCGATGAAGCAATATCATCTCCCGAAGATTGGTCATGGTAGTAATTTATTTTTGCAAATATGTTATAATTGCCCGTATCTGAAGGAAAATATCGGGCAGCGGCAAATATGGAGTCCCCAACCGATAACGAACTAAAATTAAGAGAAGCAAACTGTTCACTATCTTCAATTATCGAATCACGGTTTGTGTCGAAATAAAAATTGACATAAAATAATCCGGCATCGGTTAAGCCTTGATTTTCAATTTTCGCCTTGCAAATTAGCGTGTCGGACATTGTAACATAATCCGGTGCTAATGATAAATTAGCAATTGCCAAATTACTATCGAAGGGAGTGATTGAGTTTTTCCGACCGGGCGTGCTTAACTCGGTATCAATTGAACTTCCCCAATTTGTGCTGTCGGTCGAAACTGCAAACGGAAGAATACGTTCGAGTGATTTTCCGCTTCTTCCGCCCCAGCGCGAATTGTAAAGTACGGAATCTATTGTTTTGCCGTTAGCGTCATCAATCACAACTCCGTCGCGGGAATTGCTGAGATTAGGAAATTGTATTATTTTAATTTTACCGGGAATTATGTTGTGGTAGTCAAAAATTGCGCTGTCTTTGGCAATTATTATTTTTTCGTTTTCAGATAAGAATAAATCCGAATCAAAAAGAGTAATTACGTGCGGGATGCTGAGTAAATCGTTCATTTTCCAATTTGAAAGATTCACATTCCCCGAAGTGTTGTTCTGCAGTTCGAACCATTCCGGCTCACCGTTGGAAGGGGCGAATTGAATCTCATTGATTACTACGGAGCGTTTGGGATATGAAGGGAAGATGAGAATCATCTTACTGTTATTGGTTGTATCTTGATCGGAAGCAAATCTTGCCGTAATCCCGAAAAGCCGAGGAGTGTTCTCGACCTGAAGCGGAGTAAAGGATAATTCGGCGGAATCTCCGTTTGCCAACGAAAACGGAATCGATTCAATCAAACTAACCGGCAGCGAATCGGTTTGGGAAAGCAAATTTAAGTCGAGAGAAAAGTTAGCGTCCTGTTTCCCAATATTATTTACTTGAGCTGAAATTATTATTGTTTCATTCACAAGAGCAGTGTCGGGTGTGCGCCAAATATTTTTTATGACCAAATCATAATCTTTTTCGGTAACGGAGTTTATTTGTCCCGGAGTAGCACGCGAGGGATTAATCGAACCGCTCCAGTTAAGAGAATCGGAGTTTGAATTGTCGGATGAAATTCTTTCAAGCGAATAATGAGGCGGTGAACCGTTCCAATCTGACAAGTAGTTTACCGAGTCAATTACAGTTTCGAGAGAGTCAATAAGTTTAAGATTATCCCCGCTGTTATTGAGCGTCGGAAGATTCATTACGATTACCTGAGATGTAAAATCATAAAAATCGTGTAAACCGTCGCCTGAAGTAAGTAATGCAAATCTTCCGGGGGAAATATATTTATCGGAATCCGTAATGACAGGGGTGCTCGATTTATCGGCAAAGCGCCAGTTTTTTAAGTTAAAAGTTACAGAATCCGTATTATTGTAAAGTTCTATCCACTCCGGCTCGCCTGAAACCGGCTCGTACATTATTTCATTTATTACGATTTCTGAAAACCTCGGTTTTGGCGGATAAACAAAAACGGGAGTAATAATCGTGTTATTTGATATGTTTTCATCATCCGAAAATTCTAATTGAGCGATTAAATTAAATTTACCCGTGTCGGGTGGAATTGTTGACAGAGAAATTTCAATTGTATCGCGGGAGTTTACATCAGAGAAAATTCGAGTAAAAAATTTCTCGTTTTCAGTACCAATTGAATCAAGGTTTGAATCGAAATAAGTATTTAATGTAACATGTGAAGCCGATTCGGTCCCGAGATTCGTAAAAGTAAAACCTACATAGAGTGAATCATCATTTGTAATATAATCGGGCGATAGAACTATTGAGAGAGCTGAAACATCGTATTTGTAGGGTGAAACGGAATTGCGATATCCCGGAGAACCGTTAACGTTTTGTGAATTAGACCAATTGGAACTTGAATTATCCGATATCATTATTGTTTTTTCATCCGAATAACCGCTTAAATTATCTGCAGTATATGTGTAAACGCTAAGCGTGTCATTATTGGAACTCAGCAATCGGAGGGTTCTGTCGCTTGAGTTTGACATTCCGGAACTTCCGAACGCATTGTCGGTTGTTGTTAATATTATTACGGAGTCCGGTATTATGTAAATTCCATTTGTAAAATCATAATCTCTTTCTAAAATTACCGCATAGCTTTGAGGAGCAATAATCGAATTATCCGAGACAACGAGAAAAGAATCAACCTTTGATGTATGGTACTTAAATTTTAGTCCGGTTAAGTTATAGGAAGTAGAATTTGCGTAGTTGTAAATCTCAACAAACTCGCTGTTGGATGCGGAAGGAACAAACATAATTTCTGAAAAGGTAAGAGAATCGATAGTTTGTGCATCTGCAATTAAAGCATAGATGAAAAATAAGAAAACCCCTTTTTTCATTATTTCCTTTGATGAAAGTGAATAAATTAATCTTAATTTTATAATTATTATTACTTGAGCGGAATCATTTTTCCCTCAGTACTTTGCATTCCATTTCTAATCTATAGAAATATACACCGCTGCTTAATTCTGTGCCCGCAAACTTAACCTTGTAATTTCCGGATGATAATTTTTCATTAATTAACTCTGCAACTTTCTGTTCGATTGACCGTTATTGTTATTAAGTCAACCGAAGTTTAACTGTTGTATCTATTTCCGACATAATAGTAAGTCCCATTAATTACAGCTTTAGACTAATTCTTCCACGATTCCACGAATTGAGGAGCAGAAGTTTTAACTACATCGAATTGAGCATACATATTCATGGGAAAGAATAAAAACGAGAAAATAAAAATTAATTTTTCCATGTGGCGCCTCAAATTTTAATAAGATTATTTTTTTAGTTGCCCACATCCGGACGAAAATTTTTTGTGTTCTTACTGTAATTATTTTTTTTGAAAATGTCAAGAAAATATTCTTAATACGAAATCGGGGAATTTTTTTGTCGAAAAATAGGTGACAATAATTTTTTATGCTCAATAATTGTTTTATTTTTATTAATTAAAATAGATTATTAAATTTTGAGAATATTATGAGTAAACGCTATCTTCCCGTTTTTATGACAATAATAATATCCGTAGTTACCGCTTTATTATTGAATACCTGTTTCACAAGTAAAAATAATCAAAAGTCCGATGCACTCGAAGCTCTTAATTTTTGGGCGGTTCAGCGTGCTTATCCGTATCAAACCTTTCCGCAGGAAGGCTACGTTAAAGCTTTTGAATTGAGTAAGCAAATGAAGGTGTTAAGTAAAAGAGCAATTTGGCATTCAATCGGTCCGCATAATTTTGGCGGTCGTACAATTTCGATTGCAATTAATCCGCAGAACAGCAGAACACTTTACGCCGGTTCTGCAAGCGGAGGCTTATGGCGCAGTTATTCTGAGGGCGAAGGAGCAACGGCTTGGGAATATGTCGATACCGGATTTCCGGTGCTCGGAGTAGGTGCAATCGCCATTTCAAAAAATGATTCCAATTTAATTTTTATCGGAACCGGGGAAGTTTACTCATATCAAAATTCAATTGGCGGAATCGTAAACCGATTAACGCGCGGCAGTTACGGAATGGGAATTTTAAAAACTACCGACGGTGGAAATACTTGGATAAAATCTTTGGACTGGACTTTCAATCAGGAGCGGGGAGTGGAAGTGATAAGGATAAATCCGCTCAACTCAAGTACGATTTATGCGGGAACAACCGAAGGCATTTACAGATCATATGATTGCGGAATAAATTGGCAACAAGTTGACACGACAAAAATGGTTACGGATATTTTAATAAATCCGGATGACACAACAAGATTAATTGCCGCCTGCGGAAATTTTGCTAGCGTTGGTACCGGAATTTATGTTTCTTCTAATTCCGGAAACTCATGGAATAAAATAACATCCAATCTTCCGGTCGGGTATCAGGGGAAAGCATTATTGTCCGAATGCCGGATTCAACCTGATATAGTTTATGCTTCAATCGGCGGGGGACTTAGCGGAACTTGGCTTTGCAAAAGTACTGATTTCGGCAATAGTTGGAGTGTTGTATCTACAACCGATTATGCTAAATATCAAGGGTGGTATTCGCATGTCGTTGTAGTTAAACGGGATAACCCAAACATGGTTTTAACTGCCGGAATTGATATTTATAAATCAACAAACAGCGGAAGCAGTTTAATTCAAAAATCAAATTGGTGGGCGTGGGATTTGGGACGAACAATCGCTGGGGAGGAAGAAGGACCTACTTACTATTCTCACGCAGATCATCATACTTATGCGGTTGATCCGGGAAATCCCAATGTAGTATATTTTGGTAATGACGGTGGAGTTTTTAAGACCACCGATTTTGGTGAAACTTTTCATGGAAGAAACGGCGGTTACCAGAGTCAACAATTTTATAACGGATTTTCTTCCTTAAACAGTGAAACGGTTTTATCAATCGGCGGTTTGCAGGATAATGCCAGCGCTATCTATGATGGTTCTACGAATTGGATAAGAATTATCGGAGGAGATGGAAGTTGGACGGCAATTAATCAAAACAACAGCAATACTATGTACGGTTCTTATTACAATTTAAGAATTCAACGCAGCTTTGATCACGGAGCAAGCTGGTCAGATATTTCTCCCGGTAATGCCGGAAATACAGCATTTATTTCACCCTATATGATAGCTCCGACAAATCAAACCGTTTTATACGGAGCGGGCACTAAAGTAGTGAAATCCACAAATGGCGGTACATTTTGGGTCGCCTCAAACGGAGGTACACCTCTAACAAGCAATCGGGCAATTTCAATGGCTGTTTCTTTTCAGAATAAAGATGTGGTTTACGTCGGATTTGCTCCGGAAAACGGAACAGTGCAAATTTTCAGAACCAGAGACGGTGGAACAAGCTGGAGCGATATAGCATCCGGTCTGCCGAATCGTTATCCGATGGACATTGCAGTTGATCCGCAGAATGATTCCACTTTGTATGTAGTCCTTTCGGGATTTGGAGAGTCACATTTATTTAAAACTACGGATGACGGATTACTTTGGAAAGACTTAGGAGCCGGCTTGCCGGATGTTCCTACAAACGCTGTCGCCGTAGATCCTGCTGATTCTAAAATAATCTATGTAGGCAATGATCTCGGAGTTTTCGCAACAACCGATGGTGGAACAAGTTGGGAACAATTTTCAACAGGCTTGCCCGCCGGTGTAATTGTAATGGATTTATCTTTAATTCCTTCAGTAAGAAAAATACGCGCGGCAACACACGGTAACGGTGTTTACGAAGCAAATATGTTAATCCCGACTTCGGTTGAAGAAAACCAAGAAGTTGTAAATAAGTTTACTCTCTATCAGAATTATCCTAACCCGTTCAATCCGACAACGACGATTTCGTATTCAATTCCAAATGTCATTGCGAGGAGTTCGGCCAATGACGGAAAGCAATCTGTTGTTAACGTCGTATTAACCGTTTATAACTCGCTGGGACAAAAAGCAGCAACGCTTGTAAATAAATCACAAGCTCCCGGAAATTACACCGTACAATTCAACGCGAGGGATTTACCGAGCGGCGTTTATTTCTACACTTTACGCGCCGGCGAATTTGTTGCGACGAAGAAAATGATTTTGATGAAGTAAGCGGAAAAACTCGGAGGGAAGTATTTTGACGGGTTAGTAAAAATACCGGAGATTTCCACATTCATTGCAAGTTTATTGTTTGTAATTATGAAATTATCAAACAATCCCGTAATACTTTCATCTTAACACGCATTGGCGGAAAATAATTCTTAATGACTATTGATTTTTGTCAAGTCATTGCTGTTTACCGAGTTTATTATAAGTTCCCGATAATGCCGCCGTAAGAAATTAGTCTGATATTTCTTCTTCCGAATCAATCTTTGTGAACATCGATTTTAATTCCGGAATCCCTTTGATTAAAGCCGCAACAGAAATATAGGTAAAAGAGAGTACCGAAAAAATAATAACAATCAGCCAAAAAATTTCCCATCCTTTCATTATACAGTCTCCTCAATCTTTTTTCCGTTTAACGAGTTTTGAATCCATGAACCGATTAACATTCCGAGAAGTGAAACAATAAATCCTCCCCAGCCTATTGCCGAAGCATATTCCTTAACTTCGAGAGGCCAGATCAAATAAAGCATCGGAGGAATAGCGCCGAAAGTTATTGCAAGATAAGCTCCGAGAGTTGAAGCTTTTTTCCAATAAATTCCTAAAGCCACGCATGTTAATACGCCGGGTATAAATAACATTCCTGTCATGTTTAAGTAGAAGTATAGGTAACCTTCCATCTTGTGGAAAAGCGACCACCAAATAATAAAAATCATAACTCCCGCCATTGTTATTCTGCTTATTAGTAATTGGGTTTTGGATCCTGATTCTTTACCGGTTACGAATTTAATTATAGATGCGATTATGTCCTGTGATACGACTGAACTCCAACTGAGTAAGTAGCTGGCGTAAGTTGACATCGAAGCGGCAAGCAAAGCGGCAAATATTAGTCCGAGTATTCCGGAAGGGACAACTTTAAGTACAAAAAGAGGAAGCGCATCAAGAGAGTTTACTTTTCCGCCTAAAACGGCAAGCGCCATTATTCCCCAAAACACCGGCATGATTGCTCGCGACAGAAAAAGCAATCCCGACCATCTGTAAATTTTCTGTCCGGTTTTAACATCTTTGGACGAAAACAACCTCATCGAAATTGCTTGCCAACCGACAAGCAGAGCAATCCAGAGCAAAAGCTGCCATATGAAAAATCCGATTCCGAACTGACCTGTGAAAACATCGGGGAAAAACGGGTTCATTCCTTTTTCTCCTAGGTTTGTTGAAACCGCCGAAACAATATTATCCCAGCCAATATCAAACAATCCGTAAACCGTAATAAAAACCATCCCGAAACTTAGGAGCGCATACTGGATGTAGTTTGTTACAATTACCGAAACCATTCCCCCGACAAGTGTGTAAAGAAGCACAATGGTAAGCATAACAACCATTGTAACAAGAATGTAATGGTGAGGAATACCTGTTACGATATTAATAAAATTCGCTTCAACTCCGGGAAAGACCCCGAAGTTAAGTATTCCGCCTATTGCCATAATAATGCCGATATAAAAACGTACTCCTTTTGTATAACGGCGTGAAAAATATTCCGGAATTGTGGAAATTTTCATCTCAAGAAGACGCTTAATTACAAACCCCGTTTTACCGAGAAACAGATATGCGATAACCGGAGGGAAGGCGACAATAAGCGCTGCAAATCCGGCTTTGTAACCAAGCTCGGCGTAATAGATGTAAGTAATCATCCCGATTTCAGTACACATAAGGGAAATTATTCCGAGATAAAATCCCATCGAGCGGCCCGCAACAAGAAAGTCGTCAATACCTTTAATATATTTTTTTACGATTACTCCCGATGCAAATACAAGAAGTATATAAGCGAGAATGATAATAATATCAACAGTACTTAAATTCATAAATCTCTCAATATTTAGTTACAAATATTATTTATTTTGATTATTTAAAAAGTAAATCTATTTGTTTTTAATTTTATGATTCATTAAAATAACAGAATATTATTTCCCGTACAGCGCAATTCTATCCACAATCTTTTTCATTTCGGACGATTGTTTATCAATGCTTTTCAAAAGGGCAAGTTGGTTTTTAGTTCTTACCAAATTATGTTCTGGATAATCGATGTTGTAGTAAACATCTCCTGCAAGGTAATCGGTCAGAAACCGGACAGCCTGTTCAAACACAATTAAATATGCTCCGAAGACGAGGTTGGATACTTCGTCCTGAGTAAGTTCAGGTTTAAGTTCTGACATGTAACCTTTAACGAGGGCTTCGAAAATATCAATTTGCATCGTAACTTTTGAAATGTCTTTTTCATCTTCGGCTACGGGACTTGTGGAAGTACGTACCATATCTCCGAAATCGAAAAGGACAGTACCGGGCATAACCGTATCCAAATCTATTACGCAAAGTCCTTCGTTGGTTTCTTTGTGCAGCATAACATTATTAATTTTAGTATCGTTGTGTGTTATGCGGGTAGGGATATTAAAATTAGTTTTTAAACGTGAATTATCGGCGGCAATCCATAAAAAATTCTTAATCGCAATAATTTCATCCTCGGCGTTCTGCGCACGCTCCATTGGATTTTTCCCCAGAACGTCATAGTAGGATAGCATTCTTTTGGCAAGATTGTGAAAGTCGGGAATTGTCGGCTTAAACATATCAAGCGGAACGTCTGAAAGCTGCTTTTGAAATTTGCCGAATGCCTTGGCTGCGGAATATGCTTGCGAAGCGTTTTTGACAAACTCTACAGTGTAGTAGTCCTCAAAAAAAAGAGTTAAACACCAATAGTTTTCATTAATATCTTTATGGTAATATTGCTTTTCCTTTGTTTCAATAAATGTTAATACATATTCCTCGTAGTTGGCAATGCCTTCTTTAATCAATTTTTGTTTGATATGGTTTACTGCCGTAATCGAATTGCTGACAACAATTTCCGGTTTCTTAAAAACATTGTGATTAATTCTACGGAGTATATATTTTTTTTTGTGCGAATTTGAAAATTCCACAAGAAAAGAGTCGTTAATGTGACCGTTCCCGAATTTTCTGCCGGAAACGAACTTACCGGGAACGGCAAAGTTTTCAGCGATATGCTTTAGTTCATTTTGAGTAAATTTTTCCATTTTTCCAAATAATTTAGTTAAGTGTGATAACCCCGATTTTTCGGGTTGTTTTAATAATTTCTTTTCCGCTTGGACGAGGAGGAAGAATTTCAGTAAAATTTTCTTTCGTATCTATAGCAAAGTTATTAAGTGATAATTTCTCGAAAGAAAAGAGGAAAATCTCTATCGTTCCTTTAAAACCGTCATCACTCGTACTTGTGATATTAACTTTTCCTTCGGATGAATTTAATGTAACAATATCCCATCGCCATTTGTTTTTTTCTGTTTCGGAAGTTACTTCCTGATTTTTATCATTGATAAAATAATTAAGCGTTGGTAAACTTTGTGGTTCGGATGAAGTATCCGGCTTTATTAACAAACCCAATTGGGCTGATTTTATTTCAGCACCGAAATTGTAATTAATTTGATAATGCTTATTGTCATTAACCGTTAAATTAAACGAAGAAGATATTTGTTGTTTCATTAATTTTAATTGGGAAATAAGCCGGGATGGGCCGATTTCTTTCCCGTCGTAATTTATGGATATTATTTTTTGCGGATTTAGGATTGAAATATCTTTGCTTACAGGCTGCAATTTATACCGATTAGCCGAAACGTCAACATAATCTACATTTGAAATAAGCGGTTTATTGGAATTTTTCAGTGGATACAATCTGTAAATTGCAGTTTCAAAACCGCTTAAGTTTATTGTAATTTTATCGCCGGTTTTATATAATTTCGATGAAATAATATTTCTCGGGTAAATTTGTTCCAATACCAAATCAGATGCGTTTCTATTCATTCCGTTTCTATCAGACAAAACAAACGATATTGAACCTGAACCGATTTTCGGATTACGAACCGCAACAATAGCGCTATCCCCTTTGAAGTGAGTGTAACCGTAAGTTTCCGCTTTACTCGGATCGCCCCCAATCATATCTGTTTGCATTAATATATTAAAATTAGCTTTTCCCCATTTTAATGATTTTGCCAAAGCGTTCCATTCGTCGGGAGATAGAATATCGGGAGAAATGTAAAATTCGTACATGGCAACGCCGCGCGCAAAATAGAGAACAGCGTTATCGGTAAACTTATCCAAAGGCTCGGATTTTCCGAGAAGCTGGAGTTTACCTTTAATGATTCCGTGAGTCATCAAATTTGAAATTGGGAACCACTTGTCGTACTTGGTAAAATCATTGTAAAGCGTTATATCGCGATAAGTAATTGCACGGTCGCGGCGGCTTATAGACGGAACGTCGGAGTATCCGTAATCACCCCCTTGCATCCAAATCGTGTTTGCATATTTTATCCACCACGGACTAAGCCAAGTTCCGGATGTGATATTAAGGAAAATATCCGGATTTAGTTTGCGTACCGTATCGCAAATTGAGGCTACACTTTCCATAACGGCACGACGGGAATATTCTCCGATCGGGTGTCCGTGGTCGGTTTCACTGCACGAAAACTGTATTCCGTCCCATTTATAATAGCCTACCGCGTCATTTTTTACAAAGTCCGTAACTCTTTTTTTGAACAATTTTTTGTAATTTTTGCCTGCAATACAAAGCATCGGCTGCCATTCCCCTTTTGTCCCTACAACTTCGTATCCGTGATTGCGCATCCAGTTTATTCTTTTTAGTCTGAACGAATAACCGCCGGTCGGGCCAAACCATAAACCGAGCGTTGATCCGATTTGCTTAAGTTCTTTGGAGATCGGTTTCATCCCGTGCGGGAATTGTTTAGTTCGTAGTTTCCAGTCGCTTTCATAAATATCCCATCCGTCGTCAAGCACAAAAGCGTTAATACTTATTCCGTGATCGTCGATAAAATTCTTTTTTATTTCGGAGATTATTCTGTTTACGTTTTTTTCGTTCATCCAATATTTTGAAGGTACTTTCGGATAATCAACAGAGCGTAAATCGTACCAACTATTGTAGAGAGTGTAAGGCTGCAATTTTGCCGCACGTATGTTATCGAGATATTTCATAAACCAGAATTTTACATTATCACAAGGCGTAAGTCCTATAGTCGTCCAGCTTCCTTCAACCCCTTGCGAAGTGATTTTTTTTGCGATAGTCTCAATTGTGTTTATTCTAAACGAATCTCCTTTCTTTTCGATTTGATTGGTTGAAGTGGGATATTCAACTCCAACAAATCCACCTCCTTTGTTTATTGTTGAAAAAGCTGCCGGCTGTCCGTATCCGCCCGATTTTATTACCGTTGCAATACCGAAAAAAGAAGAATTGTAAGTATGAATTTTCTGCAAAAAATGAGTCCCGTATTCGGGATCGTAAACGGTTATTTTCTTCTTAATAAAGTAGGTATCTCTAAGTAGCAAGTATTCTATTTTTACAATGAAATTGTATTCGGAGCTTTTAAGGTTTACCGAAATTATCTGACTTCCGTCATTACGGAGTTTTGAGAATTTACCGGTTACGTTAAATGAGTCTTTATCAAGATAAAGTTGTAAATCGGAGTTATCAGTTTTGTCGGGTGCATACCAGTACGTCCAGAAAATGTCTAATGAAAAATCGGCGTTTGAAGTTATCTTAAAAGTATTGCCGTAATTTTTTTTTGCCCAACTCTTTTTTATTCCGAAGGTTTCCGAGACAAGTTTGGAATTTCGGATGTTAAGCGAAAAGTAGATTTTACTATTTTCAATTTTAATAGTGTCATTTGAAATATTTGCTTTTGCTGCGGATGCTAAAAAAAATAGAAGCAGAGCCGAAAAACGGAAAACTTTACGAACAGAAAACATATAAGAGCCTTAATAATTAATTAAACTACAATTACTTTTTTGCCGAGATTCAGGAGTTTTTTATGTTCGTCATCCGGAATTTTTTTGTCGGTTACAATAGTGTCAATTTTATCCATACCGGAAATTAACACAAAACTCCGTTTCAGAAATTTGCTCGAATCGGTAACTATCACAACTTCCTTCGAATTTTCAATCATCAGCTGATTTAATTTTGCTTCTTCCGGATTAGGAGTTGATACGCCGTGCTGCGAATCAATTCCGTCAACGCCGAGAAAAACTTTATCGCAATAATAATTCATCATGCTCGATTCCGCTATGGCTCCGATTAACGACAACGAATTGCGCCGCAATGTGCCGCCAAGTACAATTACTTTTATATCCGGATTATCAAGCAGCATACCTGCTATATTTAATGCGTTAGTAATAACCGTTAGATTATGAAATCCGATAAGATTTTTTGCGATTTCCATTGTAGTTGTCCCGGAATCCAGAATTATAGTTTCGCCGTCTTTAATCATTTTTGCGGCTCTCGCTCCAATCCTTTCTTTTTCAGATCTGTATTTGGCGCGTTTTAAATTTAAATTATAATCAACGCCTACCCGCTGAATTTTTAAAGCTCCGCCTCTTGTGCGAATAAGTAAATTTTTTTGTTCAAGTTGTTCCAGATCATTTCTGATTGTAACATCGCTTACATTAAATAGTGCGCTTAACTCCGGTACTTTTACTTGTCCGTTAGCTTCAAGTATTTCCAAAATTTTAGCTCTTCTGTCGATTGTTAAATCGTTAGAAGGAGTTTCGCTGATATTGATAGACATTATTAATCCTTTCAATTTTTAACAAAACAAAATAATAAAAAAATAATTCAAAAGAAAACGAAAGTGAAATTGTGAAAAAAATTACTATTACGGGGGAATTATCTGTCTTAAAAAATAATATAATAAGGAAACGAAAGCTGCTTGACAAGGAAAAATAAATTTTCTATATTTAAATCATAAAGAAATAAAAGAAGAAATATATTATATGAAAACCCTTTACTTGGATTCCGACAAAAACTTTCTGTATGAAATCGGCGGTATTAATACGGCAAAAGAGATTAGCGGACAGCCGGAACTTTGGAGAAAAACCTTTTTAGCGATAAAATCTAAGCGGAAAGATATTTCCCGATTTTTAGATAAAGTTTTTTCTACTAAGAATATTAATGTAATCCTTACCGGAGCAGGAACATCTGCTTTTGTCGGAGATGTATTGCAGGCTTCTTTCAACAAAAACACAGGAATTATTACCCGCTCAATACCTACAACCGATTTAGTTACGCATCCCAACTACTATTTTATTAAAAGTAAACCGACATTATTAATTTCATTTGCGAGATCCGGAAATAGTCCGGAAAGTGTTAAGGCGGTTGAACTGTCAAATAAAACGTGTAATAATATTTTTCATTTGGTTATTACTTGTAACGAAGAAGGGCGTTTAGCCAAGATGACAGCTTCATCGGAAAATAATTTTCTTTTTCTTCTTCCTCCTGAAGCTAATGATAAAAGTTTAGCAATGACAGGTAGTTTTTCTTCGATGCTGCTGACAGGTTTGCTTTTACCGTTTATTGATAATTTGGAAAGTATGGATAAAAATGTTGAGATGATGATTGAATACGGTAAAGTTATATTAAATAAATATAATGATAGATTAAAAGAAATAGCAAGTAGGGAATTCAACCGAGCTGTTTTTCTAGGTTCGGGATTTTTTAGCGGAGTAGCGCGTGAACAGCATTTAAAACTACAAGAGTTAACCGATGGAAAAGTGATTTGTAAATACGATTCCTTTTTGGGTTTTCGTCACGGGCCAAAAGCTGTGATGAATAGTGAAGCCCTTATTTCTTATATTTTCTCGAACAATGAATATTCACAAAAATATGAAATCGATTTATCCAAGACCATAGTTACCGGAAAAACGGCGATGTTTCAAATAGGGATTATGGAACATAATATTCCCGAAGTTAATACCGATTTGAAAATAGTTCTAAACGAAACTAATAATGAAAAAATAGCGGAAGAGTTTCTGGCTCCGGTTGTTGTATTGCCTGCACAGATATTGGGCTTTCATAAATCGGTTGCTCTCGGACTAAAGCCTGATATGCCTTCGGAAAGCGGACTTATTTCGCGTGTGGTTGAGGGAGTAAATTTATATGAATATGAGAATGTTATTTAATGTCTGACGAAATACTAAAAATTGTACATAATAACAGAGCCGGAAATTTAAGCGGAATATATTCCGTATGTTCGGCTAACCCCTTTGTTTTAAGGACTTCAATAAAATTTGCCAAAAGGAATAATACGGATTTGTTGATTGAAGCAACTTCCAACCAAGTGGATCAATACGGCGGTTATACCGGAATGAAACCTATAGATTTCAGAAACTATGTGCAAAAGTTATCCGATGAAATAGATTTTCCGTTTAATAAAATTATTCTCGGCGGAGACCATTTGGGCCCAAACGTTTGGCAAAATGAACCTAAAGATTCTGCAATGATACAAGCTAAAGAACAAATAAAAAAATATGTTGAAGCCGGTTTTACTAAAATACATCTTGATGCCAGTATGCGGCTTGACGGCGAGTCCGTAAAAGAAAATGGATTGCTTGAGGCTGAAATTGTTGCGGAACGCTCTTCGATACTTTGCCAAACAGCCGAAGAAACAGCTAAAGAAATCGGGACAAAACCTGTTTACGTTATCGGAACGGATGTACCTGTACCGGGCGGCGCCAAAGAAACGGAAGAAGATATTAGAATTACAGAGCCTGAAGAATTATCCGAAACAATTGAAGTTACAAAAAAGGCATTTTATTCCGCAGGTTTACAAGAAGCTTGGGATAGAGTTGCGGCTGTTGTAGTTCAACCGGGAGTAGAATTTTCCGATACACAAGTTTTCGATTACAATCGCAAGAAGTCCGAAGCATTAATAAGAAAATTAAGTAATTACAATTCGCTTGCATTCGAAGCACATTCAACCGATTATCAAACGGCAGAAAAATTAAGAGAAATGATTGATGATAATTTTGCGATATTAAAAGTCGGTCCCCGGCTAACTTTTGCAATGCGCGAGGCGTTGTTTGCTTTATCGTTTATTGAGGATGAGCTGATAACAAAAGAAAATAAATCAGGCATACGGGATGTGATTGAAAAGGAAATGAAAAGTAATCCGAGATATTGGGAAAAGCATTATCACGGGGATTCGACGTACTTAAAAATAGCACGTTCTTTCAGCTACAGCGATAGAATCAGATATTACTGGACAAACATGCATATTGAACTTGCAATGCGGAAGTTATTTGATAATTTGCAAAAAGTAACTATTCCGGTTACACTAATCAGCCAGTTTCTTCCCAAGCAATATGATTTACATCGTAAAGGGAAATTAGAGATAAAGCCGGTTAACCTAATCGAAAATAAAATAGAAGAAGTTTTGAGAATTTACAGTTATGCAGTAGGAGAGCTTGATGAAAAGTAAATCTTGGTTGCTTTATGCCTTAACCACAACACTTTTTTGGGGATTGTGGGGAGCACTGATTGAAATACCCGAGAAAGCGGGTTTCCCTGCAACACTCGGTTATTCGGTTTGGGCTTTAACAATGTTAATACCTGCGTATGTAGTTTTAAAAAAGATAAATTTCAAAATCGAGTTTGATAAACAATCGATTTTTCTTGGATTAACAATCGGTTTTACGGGAGCTGCCGGACAGGTTATTTTATTTCAAGCTTTGCGAACAGGCCCTGCTTATTTGGTGTTTCCGTTTATTTCACTTTCGCCTGTAATTACTATTTTTCTTTCATTGATTTTTTTGAAAGAAAAAGCAACCAAACGGGGGTGGGTTGGAATTATACTGGCTTTAATTGCAATCCCATTACTTTCGTATCAACCGGGGACAGATCAAAATGCAAGCGGTTATCTATGGATAATACTATCATTATTGGTTTTCCTTGCTTGGGGCGGACAAGCATTTGTAATGAAATTGGCAAATGAAAAAATGAAAGGGGAAAGCATTTTCTTCTATATGACTTTAACCGGAATACTTTTAATTCCGGTTGCGGTTTTGATGACCGATTTTTCTTTGCCTATTAATTGGGGGTGGGATGGACCTGTGCTTACTGCCGGTATTCAACTTCTAAATGCAATTGGAGCTTTAACGCTTGTATTTGCTTTTCGGTATGGTAAGGCTATAATTGTTAGTCCGATGGTAAATGCGGTCGCTCCAATAATTACGGTTATTATTTCGCTTATTATTTATCAGGTGCTCCCGCATCCGGTAATTTCTGTAGGAATATTTTTTGCGATTGGAGCGGCGTATCTTCTTGCAATTGAGGAAGACGAAGAAACTCCGGAAATAGAAGATGCTAAAAAGGAGACCGTATAATGAATAAGTTTGATACTTTGGTTGTAGGCGAATTGAACGTTGATTTAATATTGAATAAAATTGAATCGTTTCCCGAAATAGGGAAAGAAAAACTTGCCGGAGAAATGACTCTTACGCTTGGAAGTTCGGCTGCAATTTTTGCCGGCAACTTATCATCACTTGGGGCTAAAACAGCTTTCTTAGGAAAAATCGGAAAAGATTCCTTTGGCGATTTGGTTGTTAATTCTTTGAAAGAAAAGGGTGTAAGCACTGATTTTATTGGCATTGATGAATCTGCGAAAACCGGAGCAACAATAATTCTTAATTTTGATGAAGACCGCGCAATGGTTACTCATGCCGGTGCAATGGAAAATTTAACTGTCGGCGAGATTACAGACGAACAATTAGCAACGGCAAAGCATATGCACGTTTCATCAATATTTTTGCAGCCGAAATTGAAAAGGAATATCAACGATTTATTTAAGCGTGCTAAAAAACTAGGCTTAACTACTTCGTTGGATCCTCAGTGGGACCCTGCCGAAAAATGGGATTTGCAGCTTGATAAACTTTTGCCGTATGTTGATGTTTTTTTGCCTAATGAAGAGGAAATTATTCATTTAACTAATGAAGTAAATTTTGAAACCGCTGTTAATAAAATTTGGGAATTTGCAAATATTATTGTTGTTAAACGCGGGAATAAAGGATCGGTAGTTTATCATAAAAATTACAAATCTTCTATTCCGGCTTTCCTAAACAAAAACGTGGTTGACGCAATTGGAGCCGGAGATAGTTTCGATGCGGGATTTATCTTTAAATATGTAAACGGAGAATCACTGGAAAGTTGCCAACGATTTGGAAATATTACCGGAGCCGTAAACACAACCGCAGCCGGAGGAACAACGGCATTTAAAAATTTTGAAACAGTGGTAAATATTGCGAAAAACAAATTTGGAATAGAAGAAATCTAATGTCAAAAATTTTATTGAATGAAAAATATATTGAACTATTAAAAAACGGCAAAACTGTATTTGCAATGAATTTCTATAATCTGGAAACTTTGCAAGGATTGTTGTCGGCTGCTTCGGAAACCAAATCCTCGGTGATTTTACAGGTTTCGCCCGGTACGGTAGAATATATCGGCAACTGTAAAATTATTAGGGCAATGGTTAGTGAGATGCTTTCCGAATTTGGAGTTAGAGGATGGCTTCATCTTGATCATGGTAAATCATTGGACTTAATCTCCGAAGCCGTTGATGCGGGATTTGATTCGGTAATGATAGACGGGAGCGAGTTAGAATTTCAAGAAAACATTAATATAACAAAGAAAGCGGTTCGATTGGCTGCAAATAAAAATATTTCCGTAGAAGCGGAGCTTGGTTATGTAGCAAAACTCGGACAAGAACAAAATGGCGGTGGATTTACAAGACCGGATGATGCGGTGCAATTTGTTAATGCAACCGGCGTAAACGCTTTGGCAATTGCTATAGGGACAGCACACGGTTTTTACAAAAAAACGCCTAAACTTGATTTTGACAGATTAAGAAAAATAAGGTCGGCGCTTCCCGTAACAGCGCTTGTGTTACACGGTTCGTCAGGGTTGCCGGATAAGGACTTAATCGGTGCTATTCGTTTCGGGATTAATAAAATCAACGTCGCAACGGAATTTAAAGACGCATTTATGAAGGAATTAAAAGAAAGATTAATAAATTCCGAAGAGATAGATATTCGCAAAATATTCCCGTATGCAATCGAAAAAGTGAAAGAAATTGCTCTGCATAAATTTGAGCTAAGCAAAATGATTGATAATAATAATGTGTGAGAGATGAAAATGTTAAATAAAATATTGTTTGTAATTATGGTTGCTCTTTTTAGCTCCACCGCTATTTCGGCTTCGACTTATATTGTAGCGGAAACCGGCGGCGATTTTCAAACGATTCAAGCTGCTGTTAATGTTGCGGTTGCCGGCGATACTATTTTGGTACGTGAAAAATCGCTTCCTTATCATGAGTTTGTAAAGTTCATTCGTAGCGGTAATGAATCGGAAGGTTTTATCACTTTGATGGCGTATCCAAATGAAAAGCCGATAATTGATGCAGCGGATGTGAATTTAGGCTCGGATTGGATAGTCGGAATAGTAAAAATAATAAACAAAAGTTATATACGAGTTCAAGGTTTTGAGATTCGAAATTTAATTACTTCCGACGGCAACAAATTCCCTGCCGGTATTTGGGTACGAGGTGCATGCGAGCATATAGAAATAATCGGGAATGAGGTTCATAATATAGAACATCACAATTCCGATGCAGGTGCGCACGGTATTGCAGTTTACGGAACAAGTTCTTTAAATTCTATTAACGATTTATTAGTTGAGAATAACGAAGTGCATGATTGCATCTTAGCTTGGAGCGAATCGCTTGTGCTTAACGGTAACGTGGAAAATTTTGTTGTGAAAAATAATATTGTGCATGATAACGATAATATAGCTTTTGATTTTATCGGCTACGAAGGAACTTGCAGTGATGAAAGTTTTGACATGGTGCGTAACGGTTTGGTAATTGATAACATTGCTTATAATATAGACAGCAGAATAAATCCCGCTTACGGAGGTGATGCAAATGCCGACGGTTTTTATGTTGACGGCGGCAGAGATATTATTTTTGAGCGAAATCTTTCACACAATTGCAACATCGGTTTTGAACTTGCGAGTGAGCACAGCGGAAAAGTAACGCGTGATATTATTGTACGAAACAACTTTATTCATAATAGTGACGCAATAGGGATGGCAATCGGCGGCTACGATGCTCAAAGAGGTAAGACAATAAATTGTAAAATTGTAAACAACACTTTTTATAAGAACAGAAGCAACGATGTGGATTGGGGCGCCGAGCTTGAAATTCAGTATTACTGCGACAGCAATACGGTTATGAATAATATATTTTATGCTAATACAAATAAACCGTTCATTTCTTACTCAAACACTACCGGAACTAATTTTGAAATAAATAATAACCTTTATTTTACCGAAGGAACCAAAATATGGAGATGGGAAGGGATTTCTTACTTTGATTTTTCGGAATACCGTTCAGGAAGCGGTAACGATGCTAATTCAATTTTTGATAACCCGCAATTGAATATCGAAAACGAAATTCCCAAAATATCCGGGAATTCCGCTGCCGTAAATTCGGGTGAAAATTTATCCCCGAGTATTGTAGGAGTATTGGATTATGTCGGGGCAAATCGAATAGAATACGGAATTATCGACATCGGGGCTGTTGAGTATTTTAATCCGGACGGAGTGAGTGAGACATATCTCGAAACTCCGACAGAGTATAAATTATTTAACGCTTACCCGAATCCTGTTTCAATAAAAGCAAATGGTGCAAACGATTCAATAACAATTATTTATTCGATTGATTTCGGCAATGGGAAGAATCAGACAAATGTTAATATTTCGCTTTATGATATTCTCGGTAGAAAAGTGGCTGAGCTTGTTAATAAAGTTCAAACTTCAGGTAAATATAAAATTAATTTTACTCCGGTAAATCTTTCAGCCGGAACATACTTTTATACGTTACTGGTGAATGATAATATTTTATTAACAAAGAAACTTTTAATAATCAAATAAAGGATACTAATGAAATCTATATTTACGATACTACTATTTTTAGTTAATCTTATATATGCCCAAGGACTTACTACAATTACGTTTAACCCTACCGATGAGATTTTCTTTAATCCGGAAAGAGGTTTTTATGCCGATGCATATTCTCCAATTACATCGGCATTTGTTAATAGCGTTAAGGCACAGAACATTAGTGTAATACACAGACTTTATTCTCTTGAATCATACCGGACTACACTATTGTCCCAAAGTTTTTTGGACTTAGTTTCACAAGATTTGGCAACTGCCAGAGCCGGAGGAGTTAAGGTGGCAATGAGATTTTCATACACGGATAATCAAAACGGTGAAGATGCGGCTTTGGATACGATGCTGTTGCATATCAGCCAACTGCAGCCGGTGTTTGAGGCTAATGAAGATGTTATTGCCTTTGTTGACGCTGGGTTTATCGGCGCTTGGGGCGAGTGGTATTATTCATCGCACGGATTAAATAATACTAACGACAGACGAACGGTTTTATTTGCATTGCTTGACGCTTTACCAAAATCGGTTGATGTCGTAATAAGAACACCGAACTATAAAAGGCTAATCTATAATAATAGCGAACCTCTTTCTCCAGATTCGGCTTTCAGCGGTAGTAACCGGGCACGAACCGGAGCGCATAACGATTGTTTTTTAGCTGATGCAACAGATATGGGTACTTATCTTTATGGTGATGTTGAAGGGGATAAAAATTACTTAAACGCTGATAACAGATTTGTTCCGCAAAGCGGTGAAACTTGTTCCGTAAGTGAATATTGTCAATGTGATAATGCATTAACCGATTTAGCGAGAATGCATTGGTCTGTTTTAAACAGAGATTACAACACGGATGTACTTCAAATTTGGATTGACGGCGGATGTATGCCTGAAATAAAACGGCGACTCGGTTATAGATTCCAATTAAACCAAGCGGAAATAAGCAGCTTGATAAAACCCAACGGAATATTTACTCTTAATTTTCAAGTTGTGAATCTCGGTTTTGCCAATCCGTATAAACCAAGAGGGTGTGAAGTAATTTTGCGAAACAGTGTAACAAGAGCTAAATATAAATTGGTTACGGATGTTGACCCGCGGTTCTGGTATTCGGGAGATACGTCTTTTGTTGAAATAACAGGAGGTATTCCGGATACAATGCCTGAAGGAAGTTATGAAGCTTTTCTTTTCTTGCCCGATACGGCTTCGTCATTGCACGATAGAAAAGATTACGCTGTTCGTTTTGCCAATGAAAATGTTTGGGAAGACTCGACAGGCTACAATAGTTTACTACAAACGGTAGAAATATCGCAAAGCGCTACCGGTGACGATTACACCGGTGAAAACTATTTCGTTCAGTTTGACGGAGGTGTTGCTCCGCCTCCGCCAACTGGCGAAATTATTATTGACGGCAGTTTTGAAGATTGGGCTTCTATCCCACAGCTTGATACTCCTCCGGACAATGAAGAAACCGGAGATGCTTTGAACGACCACGTTGATATTAAAGATATTTGGGTAACCAATTCACAGGACGAATTGTATATCAGCTATTCATTGGCGGGCGCTTTCGGAGCTTCATATTTTTATCATGTTTTTTTTGATACGGATAATAATCCGGCAACCGGTTTTCATTCCGGCGATAGTTACGGCGGGTTTGATTTTATGATTGAAAATTCGTCTATTTATAGTTACTCCGGTTCAAACGGCGAATGGGGCTGGACGTATCTCGGAAGTGTTGTTTCGGCAAACGGTGAAAACTCAACTCGAACTGAGATTGCCTTACCCTTTACTCAATTGGGGATTTCCGGAGGAGAAACTATAGGTTTGGTTTTTAACGTTAATGACAACAACGATTCTGTTAACGATGATTACGCTCCGGACAGCTATCAGGAGCATTCATATAATTATCATATTATCATTACGGACGTTGAGAATATAGCTTCGCATAAACCGAGATGCGGTGGAGTAAAAATATTTGCTTATCCGAATCCGTTTAACGGAATTGTGAATATTAAAATTTCCAATATTGCAGGACAAAAGAGTTCGATAAAAATTTATGACACACTTGGAAGATTAGTAAAAACCTTTCCGCCGGGTAACGTTGAAGAGGGTGTATTGCACTGGCACGGTAAAAACGATTGGAATTCAACGGTTAACAGCGGAGTATATTTTTTAGTAGTTCAAACTAATAATAATATTTATTCGGAAAAATTAATTTACCTCAAATAAAATAGGAGTTAACAAATGAAAAAGCTATTTACAATTATAGCAGTTTTGGCAATTTATTCTGTCTCGTTTGCACAGATTGAAATTGACGGCGATATGCTTGACTGGGCAAATATTGCTCCGTTGGATCGAGACCAAGTCGCCGAACCAATTGGAGATGTTCCAAGTGCGGATTATCATGATTTTGACTTGAAGCATCTTTACATTACACACGATTCCGCAAATGTTTATGTTCGAATTGACATTGCGGATGATGCCAGTTTTGATAATTTTTATAATTTTGACAATCCTCCCGTTTTTGAATTTTATATGGATACTGAAATTGGAGACACTACAGGTTTTGATTGGGGATGGTGGAATAACGCATACAATTACTATATTAATCTTGCCTCTACTCTTAATCCGGATTCTACGGTTAAATATGCAGAACTCTACAAATATAACGGAGGACGTATTCCGACTTGGGCTGAAGGTGAGTTTGAATTGATTGCAACAATTCCAATGGCTGTTAATGACGATGCTAATGCAATGGAGTTTGCCATCCCGCGTAATTTGGTCAACTTCGGACCTGAATTCAGACCTTGGGTTTATTCGGTTGGCAATTTTCAGTGGGCAGACGGTGCAGACCAACTTCCTACGGAGGGCGGCGCATATATGTTAAGATATGATTTTTGGGAAGGCGAGGATATGGCTGTTGTTCAGGCACAAGGCGACCAAATTGATAATCAAATTTCAATTGACGGCGATATGCTCGATTGGGCAAATATACCTGCCGCAGATACCGGTGAAATAGCGGAAGAAATTGGCGATATGCCGACAGGCCCCGAATTTGACTTAAAGGATATTTATACAACAAGCGATTCAAATAATTTTTACATTAGAATTGATATTAACCCGGCCGGTACTTTCAGCGGAATGTACACTAATTATGCAAATGCTCCGGCTTTCCAGTTATTCTTTAATGTTAACTGGGGAGACACTACAGGGTTAGGTTACGAAGGATTTTGGCCTTTGGCGGTAGATTATATGGTTGATTTAAGCACGGCATTAAACCCTGACAGCACAAACAACCAAATTCCTATCTATTATTACGCTGCTGATTGGGCAGGCGCTTACGAGAACTTTTTAGAAGTTCCTGACGCTTACGCTACCTTTGCTGTGAACGATGATGATAATAGTGTTGAAATTTCCGTTCCCAGAATGGCAATTAATGCAGGTACGGATATTATGCCTTGGGTTTATGTAGTTGGAGATGAAAATTGGGATAATGAAGAATACTTCCCGAACACAGCCGTTCAAGGTTGGAATGATGATGATCCTCCTGTTTATTTTGCTTTGGATTATAATTTTATCTCCGGAAATTCAATTAAGAAGATTGCCGATAATGCGCTTATTACAGGCATTGAAGATGAAGTTGTTGATTATAGTAAAGTAAAAGGT
>CAZMZM010000007.1:0-62865 GCA_964570865.1 uncultured Melioribacter sp. | reverse complement strand
TCGGGTAGATATGTTTTTTGGCTTTCAAGTTCTTGAATAAAAGCATTCTCTAATCATAATATCACCAAAACAAACCTTAAACATTTTTTTGCATTTTTGCCGGCGTAGCTCAGTTGGTAGAGTCCGGCGGCTGCCGGATAATCAGCCGGTCGGCGGTTCAAGTCCGTCCGCCAGCTCTTTAATCCTTGTAAGATTATTTCTTGCAAGGATTTTTTTATTTTACATTTCTTTTTTCAAGTTAGAGTTATCAAAGGGAATTTCTTTTTCAAAATCGGGTAGATATGTTTTTTGGCTTTCAAGTTCTTGAATAAAAGCATTCTCTAATCCTAATTCCATAGCGTATTTTAGAGTTTCATTATATTCGGATTGGGATAACGGTCTGTTCAACGAACTTAGTTTCTCGGCTTTGTGCATCGGAGTGTATTGCGACATAATACTAATGAAAATATCTGGAGAAATCTTCGCAACAGCGCTTAAACATTTTTTTGTGTTTTCCGAATTATTCGGTAATACTAAATGCCTTACCAACAATCCGTGTTTCGCAATTCCATTTTCATCGACATTTAATTGTCCAACCTGAGAATACATTTCCCTTAAAACGGCTTCAACATTATCGGCATAACTTTTTGCAAAAGAATATTCTTTAGCAATTCGGTTATCCATATACTTTATATCCGGTAAGTATATGTCGATTAATCCACTAATTTTTTTCAGTGATTCGACAGAATCGTAACCATTGGAATTGTAAACGACCGGAATTGTTAATCCGTTATTTTTAGCAATCTTAATTGCATCTGCAACTTGAAAAACAACATGCGAAGGAGAAACCAAATTAACATTGTGTGCTCCAATGGTTTGAAGTTTAATCATTTCTTCTGCAAGAGTTTCAGGTGAAACATAAGTAAAACTATTCTTCGTAAATTCTTGACTAATTCGGAAATTCTGGCAAAAAACACATCTGAGGTTACAACCGGCAAAAAATATTGTACCGGAACCATTTTTACCGGAAATCGGTGGCTCTTCCCCAAAGTGCAAACCAATATACGCTATCGGTAAATCAGCGGAAATTTTACAAATTCCCATTTCCCCTTCTAATCTGTTAACCCCGCAGTTGTGCGGACAACATTCACAATGTTCTAAATATTGACTAAAATTTCTTTTCATTAAATTTTTTACTTTTTAATCCCCAAAAATTATTCTAATATTAAATTTTAAAATTATAAATATATTAATTTTAGTAATCAGTATAATTTATATGAAATTTCGTTCATTCTATATATTAGGATGGACGATTTTTTAGTTTTTATTATTGAGTTCATTCTAAAAAACAATAATTAATATGTGTTACTGCGAGCGGAACAAAGTAATCACAAGAATTTAGTTCAAAATTAACAGATTGCTTCAACAACAAACGCCTTGTTATGACACAATACTAACATTTTGAGTAAACACTTTATTTTTAGGAGAGATGATGAGAGAATACGAAGTAGCGTTAAACCAAAATTCATTAGTTAAATATCTACGTAAACCGGCAAAAGAATTTACTCGCCACGACATAATCCGGTACATCGAAGAAAATGCAATCGAACAGGTTAATTTTCATTACGTAAACGAAGCAGGAAAAATCAAAACTCTGAATTTTGTAATAACTTCCCGCGCATATTTGGAATCTATTTTGTCCACAGGTGAACGCGTTGACGGTTCAAGTCTGTTTTCATATATTGATGCGGCAATAAGTGATTTATATGTTATTCCCCGTTTTAAAACGGCATTCGTCAATCCTTTTTCAGATGTACCTACAATTGATATGTTTTGTTCGTTTTACACAAAGGAAGGCTACCCTTTAGAGAGTGCACCGGAAAACATTTTAAGAAAAGCAAGCCGAAGATTTACTGAAGTAACCGGATATAAAGTAAAAGCTCTGGGAGAATTAGAATATTACATTATTGCCGACAAAGAAAGCAACGAAGAATATCCCGCCGAAGACCAAAAAGGTTATCATGAATCTACACCTTTCGCAAAGTTTGAATTTATTAGAACAGAAGCCATCCGTCTGATAGCCAAATGCGGAGGTAAGATTAAATACGCACACTCCGAAGTGGGTAATTTTACTACTGAAGATAAATATTACGAACAACATGAAATCGAATTTAATCCTGTAGATGTTGACGAAACTGCCGACCAACTGGTTTTAGGGAAATGGATATTACGCAATTTGGCTTTTAAGTATGGAGTCGAAATTAGTTTTGCTCCTAAAATCACAGTCGGCAAAGCAGGAAGCGGGCTTCACATTCATTATATGATAACAGATGAACAGGATAACAACTTAATGATTGAGGATTATGAACTCAGTAGAATAGCCTTAAAATCAATTGCCGGAATTTTATCGAAGGCAAAAGCGTTAACAGCCTTCGGCAATACAATTCCGATCTCTTACCTTCGTCTCGTTCCTCACCAGGAAGCTCCTACAAATATTTGCTGGGGAGAAACAAACCGTTCGGCTTTAGTTCGCATTCCACTTGGGTGGACACTTAAAACCGAAATGATAAAAGACGCAAATCCTTTCGAGATTGCTGAAGTTCCTTATATTCCCGGAAAACAAACAGCGGAATTTCGAGTTCCCGACGGCTCAGCTGATATTTATCATCTACTAGCCGGAATGGTGATGGCAATGCAACATGGCTTTGAGATGAAAGAGAGTTTGGAATTGGCTGAAAAACTTAGGATAGAGCAAAATCTTTTTAGTAACAAAAGTTTAATCGACTCCCTCGAACAACTCCCTGCTTCATGCAGCGAATCTGCAGATGAATTGGAAAAAGAGATTGAGTTTTTTAATACGGATAATGTATTCCCGGAAGGAACATTAAAAAGATTTATTTCATTATTGCGAGCATATGATGACAAGGATTTAAGTGAACGTTTATATCAGAAAAATGATGAAATTATGAAATTAGTAAAACAATTTATTAATTACGGATAATAGAAAATCTATAAAGTTATTTCAAATATTTCATGAAATTTTCGTACGCTTATGTCTGAGACTTTAATACCTTATATTTTTTCTTTAATTTAATTATTTTGATGTTGATTTAATGAAAACAAATTATTTTAAGTTACTTTTTTATTTCTAATAACATGAGTTAAAATGAATGAACATATAATATCAAAAGGCTTAGAGATTTGGACATTACAAACACTTCTCGATATTTCCATAATGCTGGGAATGTTTTCTCTTGGGTTGATTATTATTCAGAACTATTATAGTTCCCTGCAGAAATATTTAACTTTACGTGTTTCCGTAGAAGTTTGGGAACTATTGACAATTTTGATAACGGATATTTTTATTGCAATTACCGTAATTATCGGATTTATTATTTTGAATCCGGACATAATGGCTGATGTGAAGGCAGCAGTACCGTTTGAACCTCTTGCTACAACTATATTTGCAGCTGCGCTAATTATCAGATTATTCTTTAACGGACATAAAGTAAATAATAAAAACTTTAAAGTATCAACATGGTTGGTGTTTATTGCAAACTTCATAAACATTATAGGCTTCACTTTCGTGATGGAAGCTCCGGGCAAGGAATATCTCGATATTCATCCAAGCCGGTTCTGGGATTTTATTAAAGCATACTTACGTTCAAACTCTGCTCCCCATGGTCTTGAAACCGCTCAAATATCATTTTACATTTTTTATCCTATTTTACTGATAATATTTTTAGTCGGATTCGGTAGTTTTATTAAAAATCTCAACTCTCGAAACACTGAAAAATAATTATGTGGAAATGGACACTGATTGAACAGAACTGCACAGGATGCGGCATTTGCAGAGATGTTTGTGAACACTTTGCGATTAAAATGTTACGCGACATGCCCTACCCTAAACCAATTTCATGGAAATGTACCGGTTGTTTAGATTGCTTAAATCAATGCCCGTTTGATGCAATAAGCATTACTGATATCAAAGATATATCTGTTGCTGCAGATAAGTCCAATGTATAAATAACTTACTGAAAATCGATGCCTATTCTATTATTTACATTAAATATTGTTGCTCCGATTTTCTTGCTTATTGTTTTAGGTATTTTTCTTAAGCAGATTGGAATGGTCAACTCTGAATTTGTATCTAAATCGTCATTACTGGTTTTTAAAGTCTCGCTCCCATCTTTAATATTTCTTAAAATCGCTACAGTTAAAATCAGTGAGGCTTTTGACGGTAAACTGATTTTGACATCACTCGTAATTGTAATATTAATAGCTGCTTTCAGCTGGTTTTTATCTAATATTGTTGCTCAGAACCCAAAAGACAAAGGCGTTTTTATTCAGGGTAGTTTTAGAAGTAATTTCGCGATTATCGGGCTGGCATTAGTTGCTAATCTGTTAGGCGAAAACGAACTTGGACGCGCGTCCTTAGTATTAGCATTTGTAATGCCTTTGTATAATATTTTAGCTGTTGTTGCACTCACTTTACCTTTTGATAACGGTAATGAAAGTAAGGTATTGAAATCAATAATTGAAATTGCCCAAAATCCCCTAATTATTGCTGCGGTAGTTGCAGCTCCGTTTTCAATTTATTCGATTCCATTGGGTAACATCGCCACAACTACTTTAACTTATCTTGCTAAAATTTCCCTTCCTCTGGCGCTGATAAGTATCGGTGCATCATTGAATTTAACCAGACTTAAAGAGGCATCCAAACTATCCTTTTTGGCGATGTTCAATAAAATAATTTTATTCCCATCGGTTGCGGTTATTATCGGAGTTTTACTCAATTTCGATTCAAATCAACTCGGAATACTATTTGTGCTATTTGCCAGTCCCACGGCAATTGCTTCATTTGTTATGGCTGATGCAATGGGAAGCAATTCAAAATTGGCAAGCGATATAATTGTTGTAACTACTTTGTTTTCTGTAATTACATTAAGTGCCGGTATTATTGTTCTAAAATATTTTTCTCTGATTTAATCCGAGAAAGAATTATTCCTTGCTTAATACTCACTTGGATTCTATATTTTAATAATTAAAATTCTTCTCTTCTCCTGATAATAAAAACTAACACGGAGTTGACATGAAACAAATAACATTTCTTTTGTTTTCGGTTTTTCTGTTTTTTTCGTCCGGTATTTTTGCCCAGAACAACATACACAATTTTAAAGATATGATTCTTGTTCCGGCAGGGAATTATCAAATCGGAATTGACTCGTCAAACATTGAAGAATTGTCGTTAATGGGAAAAGATGTACCTCACATGAATTACTCCCACGCTTTATTTTGGTTCGGAGATGAAATACCAAAACACACAGTAGTGATTGATTCGTTTTATATTGACATTCACGAAGTAACAAATAAACAATATTTACAATTTACAAAAGCTACAGGTTACAAATCCGAAGGAGATTGGGTAAAATATGCTACACCAGAAAGAATGAATCATCCGGTAGTTAATGTAACTTGGAATGATGCCTCGGCTTATGCAAAGTGGGCAGGCAAACGGCTCCCGACTGAAAAAGAATGGGAAGTTGCAGCACGAGGAGGTAAACAATTTAAATGGTTCCCATGGGGTAATAACCCTGACCCTAAAAAATGTAATTATCGTAATAAAGGCGAAAGTTTTTTTGACGGCATTATCCGCCTACTTGGTTTGCGGGAAATAAATACAACTCCGGTAATGAGCTTTCCGGCTAATGGATACGGCATTTTTGATGTTTGTGGAAACGTTAGCGAATGGTGTGCTTCCGACTATGAGCCTTATCCGGGGAATTTTTCTGAACATAGAATTTATTCCGCTCATTCAGAAAATCCGAAAATTCACGAAAAAGTAATACGCGGAGGAAGTTGGGAATCTCCAAATCCGGTTTTCATTCGTATAACCAACCGCTCCGGAAATTTGAAACATTATTACAGCTATCATTTGGGATTTAGATGTGTGAGATAAATTGTTAAAATTCACACTTTCCGAGTGATTCGTTGTTCTCGGATTAGCTTTCACTACTTCAACTTATTGTATCAAGATGTACGAAAATTAATTACTTTTCCTAAATTGTAACGATAAAAAATTATAAATTACATTTTTGAATATTAAAAATATCAGGGGAAATATGAAACCGACTTTAGTTATTTTGGCAGCAGGAATGGGCTCGCGCTACGGTGAGTTGAAACAGATTGACGGAATTGGCCCAAACGGGGAACGCATAATTGACTATTCTATTTACGACGCCCTAAGGGCCGGTTTTGATAAAATAGTTTTCATTATCAGAAAATCTATCGAGAAAAGTTTTAAAGAGTCAATTTTGAGTAACTTGCCTGATTCGGTAAACACAGAGTTTGTTTATCAGGAATTGGATGCTATTCCGGAAGGATTAGAATACTCACCCGAGCGAGTAAAACCTTGGGGTACCGGACATGCGCTATTAGTAACAAAAGATGTTGTTAACGAACCTTTTATCGTAATCAATGCCGATGATTTTTATGGTGCAGGTTCATATAAAATAGCGAATATTTTTCTTCATAACCTAAAATCGGAAAATGAATACGGATTGATAGGTTACAAATTAAAAAATACTCTTTCCGATTTCGGTTCAGTATCACGCGGAATTTGTGAGGTGGATGAAAATAATCATTTGGTGTCAATCGAAGAAATGACTAAGATTGAGAAGAACGAGGATAATATTTTCAACACTTCAGAAGACGGTACTATTACAAAATTGACAGGTAACGAGATAGTATCAATGAACATGTTTGCATTTACTCCGAATGTTTTCAAGTATTTTGAACGAGACTTCAAAAAATTTATTAGTGAAAATTATGATAATCCCAAAGCTGAGTTTTATATTCCAACCGTAATTGACCGATTGATTAAAAATAATGAAGCTAAAGTAGCAGTTGTAAAAAGTGATGAATCTTGGTTCGGTCTAACTTACAGCAAGGATAAGGAAATTGTTGAAAAAAGAATAAATAAACTAATTTCAGCAGGAGTTTATCCAGAAAAACTGTGGGAGTGATGTAAAGTAGTAAAAAGTTAACGGTGTATGATTGTATACTTTTTTCAACAATACACTATATCATCCAGAGTGAAATATGAGACTGTCTCACAAATTTCGTAAACTTGTGTAACTTAGGTCGCTCTACGAACGCTTTCGGTTAACTCAAGTTATCTTAATAATAATATTTACTGGTATTATTAATAATTTTGTAATTATGAAATTCTATTGAGCTACTGCAAATTTTCTTTAAGAAAAATAATATTATCTATTTCTGTCGGGTCTTGTTTTCTGATTAATGCCAAATAATAGGAAATCCAATCACCGAGAAAAACTAAATCAAATAATCTTACTTTGAGTTCTTTTTCATTACTTTCCAACTCTATTATTTCAGCACCTGCATTTTGAATCAGACCTTTGGAAATCTCTATCCTTTTACTTATTTGCGGATGGTAAGATTTATCCTTAAAAAATATTGCTTTTGCTCTTAATTGCGCTTCGTCAAAAGTTTCCCAGCCGATTATTTCGTTGTGGTTCATTTCCGGTAAAAAATTACAAAATGCATGAAGTTTGGAATTTTCATTAAACTCTCCTTTTAATCTTACGGCAAGCGTTGAAGTTACACCGCTTACGCCGTAGATAACCGGAATCGTGCCCGCAAGAACTACGGCCAATTTATATGGCAAACTTTTATCAACTCGATATTCATTCCCTTTATTCTCAATTAACTTTGCAATTGAATCTACTATTTTATTCTGATCATCAATCAAAGCTAATTTTTGTAATACTTTAAGTAAAGCAAAAAAGTTCGAATAAAGCGCATATCGCGGCTGAAGTCCTCCCTTCATGATAAAGAGAGGGATATTTTTTTCTTTTGCAAATTCCTCCAGTTTGCCGCCTGTAGTTACCGCAACTATTTGACTTCCCCGTTTTACCGCTTCTTCGGCAGCAGACAAAGTCTCTTCCGTATTTCCAGAATAGGATGAAGCAATAACCAGTGAGTTTTCATCAACAAACTTAGGTAAACCATAGTTTCTGTTTACAAAAAATGGTATTGATAATTCTCCATTTGTGAAATCGGATATTAAATCGCCGCCAATAGCTGAACCGCCTAATCCTGAAACGACAATGTTCTGTATTCGTGAAACATCAATGCCGGCGGCATCAAACGGCGTTTGCCAAGTAGTTAAAATTTGTAAATGCGAGTTTGATATTATTTGAAACTGGTTTTCTTTATCATATTTTGCAACTAATTCTTCAATGGTCATTAATCTTCCTCAAAAATTTGTGATTCAAAATCGAGGGAGTTTTCTTTAACAAAATCCCTCAATACTTTTACTACTTCTCTGTGAGTTTCTAATTGTAATATTTTTTCTGTCATTTCTTGTGCATCTTGTAAAGTAAAATTACGAATTACTCTTTTTAAGTATGGAATTGAAACAGCGGAAACACTGAGCGAACGAAGTCCAAGCCCAATAAGCAAAGGGGTTGCCAATGTATCTGCTGCCATTTCACCGCAAATAGTAACATCAAGCCCCGAATTGCCAGCTTCTTCAACTACGTGTTGAATTGTTTGAATTACAGAAGGATGAAACTCTTGATAAAGTTCGGCAACTATTTCGTTTGTTCTATCAACCGCCAGCAAATACTGTATTAAATCATTCGTGCCAAGACTAACAAATTTTATGTATTTCGCCAATCTCGGAATTAACACTGCGGCTGCAGGAACTTCAACCATAATTCCGAGTTCTATATTTTCATCAAATTCAATTCCGGATTTCCGTAAATCTTTCTTGCTTTTTTCCAGAACGGAAATCGATTCGATTACTTCGTCCATAGTAGAAACCATCGGAAGCATTATTTTCAAGTTTCCCTTTACGGAAGCTCGTAAAATTGCTTTTAGCTGATCTTCGAAATGAATTTTGTTATCCAGCAAAAATCTTATTCCGCGCCATCCCAAAAAAGGATTCGATTCTTTTACATCAACAGGCAAAACTTTATCGCCGCCTACATCAAAAACTCTAATTACTACATTTTTAGGATACATCTTTTCGGCAATTTTAAGATAGTACTCAAACTGAATATTTTCCGACGGTAGAAAATCATGTTCGGAAAATAACTGCTCGGTTCTAACAAGTCCGATTCCGTCAGCATAGTTTGATACCATGAAATCAAGCTCTTCCTCCACATCGAGATTCCCAAGTATATGAATTTCTTCACCATCCGTAGTTCTGGTTTTTTCTTTAGTGATTACAGAAAGTTCTTTTTCGATAGCTACTAATTTTTTAATTTTTCTCCGAAATTTCTCTAATATTTCTTCATCAGGATTAACATAAACTCTTCCGAAAAATCCGTCAACTATCAGCGTATCTCCATTGTATATTTCAAGTGTAGCATCGTGCAAACCTACTACTGCGGGGATGTTAAGAGAACGCGCAAGTATTGCCGTATGGGACGTAAGTCCGCCAAAATCCGTTACAAAAGCTTGTGCGTGACGTTTTGAAAACAATACAGTATCCGACGGAGTTAAAGATTCGGCAACAATTATTTTATTTTCAGGAACTTTTGATTTCCACTTCTCTCTCCTCAGATTTCGAATTATCCGGTTCTTTATATCTTCGACATCGTTGGCACGTTCGCGCATATAATCATCTTCGGAACTGATCATCATCTTTTCATATTTGGTAATTTCGTCTTCTACGATATAAGCGGGAGCCATCTTTTCTTCAGTAATTCTCGACTCGATTGTTTCGATTAATACCGGATCATCCAAAATCATAATTTGAGCTTCAAAAATCAGAACTCTGTCCTTGCCAAGTTTATCAACTGCTAAATCAAGAATTTTCTGCAATTCCCGTTTTGATTTGTCAAGCGCTTCGTGGAAGTGCATAATAGCTTCAATAGGATTATCGATAGAAAGTTTTTGCGCTCTAAATACTTTTTTATCAAAAAAATAAGCTTCGCCAATCTTAATGCCGGGAGCTGCTGCAACGCCTTCCAATACTATGTTTGTAGGTCTGTCAGAGTTCATCAAATCCTCTATTAAAAAAATCAACTATTGTTCTTGCCGCTGCTTCTTCATCTTCACCGTCAAATGTAAGAGTTAACGTCGAGCCTTTTTCCGCCGCGAGCGTCATGACGCCGATTATACTTTTTCCGTTAATCTTAAGTCCGTCGCGATATATAAAAAAATCGGACTTAAATTTAGATGCAAGTTTAACGATTGTAGCAGCCGGTCTGGTGTGCAAACCGGCATCATTAATAATTTTAACTTCTTTTGAGATCATAGATTCCGCAAATAATAATGAATACAGTAATTAATAACTTCGTTGCAATAAAAGTTCCACAAGCCAAATAAGTATGTTTTTATATTCGCTATCTTTAATCCCTTTAAGCGAATTAACGGCTTTCTTTGAATATTTGTTTATCTCACTTTTTGTCTCTTCCAATACACCAAGTTCTTTGAAAATCTCTTGATATTTTTTAACATCTTTCCTTTCAATACCGTTATTTTTTACAAGTTTATAAAGAGCTTTTTTATTTGCTCCCTTTGACTTGTTCAAAGCGGTAATTAATAAAAATGTTTTTTTGCCTTCAACAAGGTCACCGCCGGGTTTTTTCCCGAACTTGGTTTCGTTTCCGAAAACATCCAACAAATCATCCTGAAGCTGAAACGCCATTCCTAAATTATCCCCATACTTCGACAAAGCTTTTATTTCGTCCTTTGAACCGTTGCCTAATTTTGCGCCTATCTCGCAGCTTGCTCTTAACAACGCAGCTGTTTTTTTATTTATCATCAAAAGATAATCTTCCAATGTAAACTTCTTGGCAACTTCCAAATCTTTATCCAAGCTCTGCCCTTCACAAACTTCTTTCATTGCAGTAGTGAAATCTTTTACAACTTCGATGTGATCTTCCTTACAATCTTTCAGAAGATAATCATACGCAACAGCAATAAGTCCGTCTCCGGCAAGGACAGCAGTACTTAAATCATATTTTACATGCAGTGTCGGTAAGCCTCTCCGCTTATCTGCGTTATCCATTATGTCATCGTGAACTAACGTAAAATTATGGAACAGTTCGATTGCTACTGCGGAATTGTAAACCCGGTTGAATTTACTTCCGACTGCGGCGGCGGATATTTGAACAAGAAAAGACCTTAATCTTTTTCCCCCGCTGTTAGCTATGTATGAAGCAGGTTTGTAAAGTGAATCGGGTTTAAGTTTTTCAAAAACTTTCGAAATTCTTTTTTCAACAATGTCTTTTTGCTTGGAGTATATTTTTTCGTATTTAAGAGTTTGATTTTGCATGAACATCCTAATAAAATAAAATTTAAATTATAAAATAATGAAAATATTAAAATTATTACCTTCCCTCTTTGCTTTTACTTATTTTTATATTTAAATATATTTTTTGAAAATATTGAGTGAATAATGAAAAAACCGAAACTTTCTTTTTGGCAAATATGGAATATGAGCTTTGGCTTCTTTGGAATACAGTTTGGATTTGCACTTCAGAATGCAAATATCAGTAGAATTTTTGAAACTCTTGGCGCAAACATAGACCAAATTCCTTTTTTGTGGATTGCCGCTCCCGTAACAGGATTGATCATTCAACCGATTATCGGACACATGAGCGATAACACTTGGGGGCGACTGGGAAGACGTCGTCCGTATTTTTTAACCGGTGCTATTTTAGCTTCGGCAGCTTTGCTTGTTATGCCAAATTCTCCTGCCCTTTGGATTGCGGCCGGAATGCTTTGGATAATGGATGCTTCGATTAATATTTCCATGGAACCATTCCGCGCATTTGTGGGCGATTTACTTCCGTCCGAACAGCGCACAGTTGGTTTTTCGATGCAAAGTTTCTTTATCGGTACCGGCGCTGTTATTGCATCTGCCCTTCCGTGGATAATGACAAATTGGTTGGGAATTTCAAATACTGCACCGGAAGGCGTTATTCCGGATTCCGTAAAATTTTCTTTCTATATCGGAGGAGCTGTATTTCTACTCTCTGTACTTTGGACTGTTTTTTCAACAAAAGAGTATTCTCCCGATGAAATGGAAATGTTTCAATCGGATAAAGAAAAAACCGAATCGGTTTCGGAAGTTTCGATTAAAGCTGAATATTATTTCAAAAACGGCTCGATATGGTTGGCTACTGGTCTTATTTTATATTTTGTTTTTGCAGAGTTTATTTATATAGATTACGGTCTCGCAGTTTTTTTCCTCGGGCTTGCTACTTTCGGCATTTTACAGATTATTGCCGGTTATCTGACAAAGAATAAGCAGGTTAAAAACGGCTATGTAGTTGTTATCAATGATTTATTCAATATGCCGAAAACAATGAAGCAGCTTGCCGTTGTTCAATTCTTTTCATGGTTCGCACTATTTGCAATGTGGATTTACACAACGCCTGCCGTTACTCACCACATCTACGGAACAACTGATACGACGAGTTCCCTCTATAATCAAGGAGCCGATTGGGTAGGAGTTTTAATGGCCGTTTATAATGGATTTGCCGCAATCATGGCTTTTGCGATTATGTGGGCGGCACGCAGGATGGGGAGAAAAACAGTTCACGCTATTAGTTTAATTGCAGGCGGATTAGGACTTCTTTCGTTCTATTTCATTACAAATCCGAATCTTCTCCTCGTTTCCGAACTTGGAATCGGCTTGGCATGGGCATCAATATTGGCAATGCCTTACGCAATACTTACCGGTGCGCTTCCGCAGAAAAAGCTTGGAGTTTATATGGGAATTTTTAACTTTTTTATTGTTATCCCGCAAATTACGGCAGCTGCAATTCTGGGTTTTTTTGTCCGTGATCTATTTGGGGGAGAAGCAATATATGCACTGCTTTTGGGCGGAATTTCATTTTTTATCTCGGCATTTTTAATGAAGTTTGTTAATGATAATAATTAGCATTAAATACTAACTAAAGTACTGAAGTAATATAGCGGAGAAGGATCTCTTAAATTTTTAAAGATAATTTATTTTAAAGTCTCGATTATTCGAGAAATTCTTCATCACATTATCATTTATTATTAAGACCGATTCTCCAAAAAAAATTTTCTGTTTCCTTTGAAAAGAGACACAAATATTAATCCCTAATAATTACTGATTTAGTAACCGAGTTTAAATAGAATATTTAAATCATCATTCTAGCCCGATAAACACAGACTAAAGTATTTCTTTTAACGTTTCAAATTGCGCTTCAATAGTCTTGTCCAAATCTGCAGTTGAATGGGAGAGGGAAATAAACATTGCTTCAAACTGTGACGGAGCAAGATAAATACCTCGCTCAAGCATACCCGCAAAATATGCCGAATAGAGTTTTGTGTCCGATGATGCGGCAGAGTTAAAATCCGAGACATTATTTTCGGTAAAGAATATTGCGCTCATCGAGCCTACGCGATTCAAGGCAAAGTTTTTTCCGAGTCGCTCCAGATTATTTTTGAATCCCAATTCAAGATAACCGGCTTTCTCTTCCAATTCGTCATAAACTTGCGGATTGGTTTTGATGTAATTTAATGCGGCATATCCGGCAGACATTGCCAAAGGGTTTCCGCTTAGCGTGCCGGCTTGATAAACAGGCCCGTCAGGAGCAAGATAATCCATGATTTCTTTTCTTCCTCCGAAAGCGCCTACAGGCAACCCTCCGCCGATTATTTTGCCGAACGTTGATAAATCAGGCTTAACACCATAAATTTCCTGCGCTCCGCCGGCAGCTACTCTGAAACCGCTCATAACTTCATCAAAAATCAGGACAATCCGTTTTTCATCGCATAAATTTCGAAGTTGAACTAGGAAATCTTTTTTAGCGGGAACAACTCCCATATTGCCTGCAACAGGTTCAACAATAATTGCGGCAATGTCATTATCATTATCTGTTAAACGAAGCACCGATTCAATATCGTTATATTGAGCAACAAGCGTATCTTTTGCATTAGCCGCCGTAACACCGGGACTAGTAGGTACGCCAAGCGTAAGAGCTCCGGAACCGGCTTTAATCAAAAAATAATCTGCATGACCATGGTAGCATCCTTCGAATTTAATAAATTTGTTTTTGCCGGTGTATCCTCTGGCAAGACGAACAGCGCTCATCGTTGCCTCGGTACCGCTGTTTACCATTCTAACTTTTTCAACTGAAGGTACAATCTCCGTAATTATTTTAGCCATTTTTATTTCCATTTCGGTCGGAGCGCCAAAACTTGTCCCTTTTTCAATTGCATCGAGAAGAGCTGTTTTAATAAATTCAGGATTATGTCCGAAAAGATGCGGTCCCCAACTTCCGATATAATCGATAAATTCATTCCCGTCAGCATCCCACATTTTAGAACCTTTTCCATGAGTAATAAATAGCGGAGTTCTGTCAACCGACTTAAACGCTCGGACAGGTGAATTAACTCCGCCCGGAATATATTTTATTGCTTCGTCAAAAAGTTTTTCGCTTGTTGTAATCTTCATAATAAATCTTTTCTCTCTATTTTTGATTATTTAAGAACTTCGCAACATCCTTTGCGAAATAAGTTAAAATCATGTCCGCTCCGGCACGCTTAATTGAAATAAGTGATTCAAGCATTACCCGCTCTTCATCAATCCACCCAAGCTGTCCGGCGGCTTTAATCATTGAATATTCTCCGCTAACTTGATATGCGGCGGTTGGAATATTAAAGTTATCTTTTACTCTTCTGAGAACATCCAAATATGGGCCGGCCGGCTTAACCATAATAATATCAGCACCTTCGGCAATATCGGACTGAGCTTCACGCAATGCTTCATCGCTGTTTGCAATATCCATTTGATGAGAACGACGGTCTCCAAAACTCGGAGCGGATTCAGCCGCATCACGAAAAGGGCCGTAATAACCCGAAGCATATTTAACAGCATAAGACATAATTGGAATATTAGTAAACCCTTTATAATCGAGTCCTTTACGTATGGCAGCAACTCGTCCGTCCATCATATCGGAAGGAGCAACAATATCAGCACCGGCTTCGGCGTGAGTAATTGCCTCTTTAGCTAAGTAGGAAATTGTTTCATCATTTACAATTTCCCCGTTACGTACAATTCCACAATGACCGTGGGAAGTATATTCACACATGCACACGTCCGTTATAACTAATAAATCTTGTCCTACGGCAGCTTTTACCGCACGCACAGCTCTTTGAACAATACCCTCCGGATTATAAGCTTCTGTGCCTAATTCGTCCTTATGTTCCGGAATTCCGAAAAGTATAATTGCCGGTACACCTATTTCAACCAGCTCTTTACATTCTTCAACCAGAACATCAATTGACATCTGAAAAACACCGGGCATTGATTTAACTTCATTTCTAATACCTTTACCGGGCATAACGAAGAGCGGATAAATCAAATCACTCTTATGCAAATGAGTTTCTCTAATCATATCCCTTACGATTGAATTATAACGCAAACGCCTTAATCTTGTATTTGGAAACATAAAAACCTCTATTATAATTGATAATTGATAATGGACAATTGATAATTATTTTAAATTTTTTGCTTTTTTTATTATTGATGTTAATATTTTAATTATTTCTATGCAATCTTTTTCTAAACTTTTGAATTCTCTTTCTGAAATTATTTCAGATTGATATAAAATTATAAGCCAGTAATTTGTTTCTCTGGATTCTTTTAATGCAATAGTTAATTTATGAATAAAATCATTTTTAGATTCCGCATCTTGAGCTTCGGAAACATTAGCTCCGATTGAAGTTCCGCTCCTAAGCATTTGTTTAAACAAAGATTGCAATTCATAGTTATTCTTGATTTTGATTTTATAAAATTTAATTACTCTTACAGCAAAACTCAGACTCTTATCTAATATTGCATTTCCGTAACTCTCTCCATTTTCCATAACATATTCAACACTAAAATCGGAATCATAAATCGTCATTTCATTCTCCATTATCAATTATCAATTCTCCATTGCTTTTAAGCTTTTTTAATTAAAGATTGCAATTCATAGTTATTCTTGATTTTGATTTTATAAAATTTAATTACTCTTACAGCAAAACTCAGACTCTTATCTAATATTGCATTTCCGTAACTCTCTCCATTTTCCATAACATATTCAACACTAAAATCGGAATCATAAATCGTCATTTCATTCTCCATTATCAATTATCAATTCTCCATTGCTTTTAACGCAATCGCCTACAGATATTCCGCCTCTGAAGTTTGCAGTTAAATGGAGACCCGGATTAGCTTTTTCGAATCTGAGGAAATAGTTTTCATGTTCGATATAGCCGATATTATATTGTGGAATAGCGTGTTTCCAGATATTATATTCGACCAATTCCGGAGAGCCGGTAATTTTCATAATTCTTTCGAATTGAGAAAGCACTTCGGCAATAATTAAGTCAGGTTTATTCCAATTATAATCTTGTCTTTTTGCTCCGCCCACAAAGATTGTAAATCCTGCTTTTCCTTTCGGAGCGCGGTTCGGAAAGATTGTTGAGCTCCAAATTGCGCCAAGGAAATTACGTTTTTCTTTGCCGGGAATTAAGAATCCGAATCCGTCGAGATTTCTACTTATTTTCAGTTTATCGTATCCAAGATAGATTACCATCACAGAAGGGTAAAAAATTCCGTTCAAGTGAGCAGCCAGGTTAGGATCTATTTCGTTAAAAATTTTAGCAGCTGTGTATGAAGGAACGGCACTGATAACTTCATCTGTTTCAATTTCAGCAGGAACTCCATTCACATTAAATCTAACTTTGTAACCGTTTTCAGACTTCAATACTTTATCGACATTTGCATTTAATTTTACCTTATCGCCCAAATATTCCGCTATAGCATTGGGAAGAACTTGCATTCCATCTTTAAACGAAAACATTTTGGCGCTTTGCTTCGATTCCTCGTTTCTGGCTTTTCTTTCCTTTGCACCTTTAATCATACCCTTTATTAATCCGCCGTAAAGTTCTTCCAGTCTGTAAAGTTTTGGGAAAGCAGATTTCACACTTAGTTTCGAAGGGTCGCCGGCATAAACTCCGGAAACAAAAGGATCAATTGCATAATCTAAAAACTCGTGACCAAGTCGTCGAGTTACGAACTCGGATATACTTTGATAGTAGCCGTCATCCGACTTTCCGATAAAGGGTTCGGCCATAAGCCTGAGTTTGGCTTTAGTAGAAAATAATTCGGATTTTAAAAAAGCTCCGCCACCTGTAGGGAGTGGAAGTAATTCTCCTTTTTTAAGAATATATCTGTTATTACCAACTTCGTCGGCATAAATAAACTGCTCTGAAAGCCCGAGTTCATCGACCATTTGCTTAATTAGCGGAGTAGTTTCCAGCCCGCTGTTCGGTCCAAAGTCAATCAAATAGCCGTCTTTCTTAATCGTCCGCATACTTCCGCCAACGACATCACGCGATTCCAAAACAGTAACGTTAAAGCCTTTTTTAGTTAAAAAGTAAGCGCGGGTTAATCCCGAAATTCCGGCACCTATTATTACAATATTATTTTGATTCATAATTTTTCCAAAACTAAATTTTTTAATGCATCGATAAATACAGGGGAATCGTTTAGCCCCGTAATTACTTCATACTTTTTTATACCGCTCATTACAGCAACATCACGATATTCAATCCCTAATTCGTAAAGTGTTTCGAGATGATCAGATACAAAACTAATTGGAACAACGAGTAAATACTTAATTCCCTTCGTCGAAAGTTCTTTGATATAATTCTCCGTTGAAGGTTGTATCCATTTAACAGGTCCTACTTTGCTCTGGAAACTCAATCCGTATCTATGAGAATTTCCTCGCAGTTTCATCAAGCCAATAACACTTGCCTCTATCTGTTCCTTGTAAGGATCACCTTTGTCAATAATGGTTTGCGGAGTACCGTGTGCGCTAAAGAGGATAAATACTTCATCTCGAATTTCTTCGGGAAATTTATTAAGAGTTTCATCAATCCGGATTGAGATTGCCTGCAAGTAGTTTTGATTTAAATGGTAACTCTCAATAACTTCCACTTTGTTTTTATCCCCCTTATAAAAACGGAAAAACTCATTTATCGAAGAACCAACAGTAACAATTGAATAGTGAGGATAAAGCGGGAGAAGAATAATTTTGTCATATTTTCTTTCTTCTACTATTTTTACAACATCAGCAGTTAGCGGCTTCCAATAGCGCATTGCAGTATAAACATCAATGGAATCGGTATGTTCGGAGAATCTATTCCCGAGAGCGAGCCTTTGTTTTTCGGTGAGTTCGTTTATGGGTGAACTGCCGCCTATCAATTTATACTGTTTCGTCACTTTCGGAGTACGAAGTTTAGATATTATTTTAGCAAACAACCGCTGTCCGAACGGAATATTAAAAATGTCAGGGTCTCTGAATAAATTAAAAAGAAACGGTTCGATGGTTTCAAGACTTTCCGGACCGCCAAGGTTCAATAATATTACTGCAATTTTTTTGCCCAATTATACTGTCCTTGAATATTGAGTATTGTCTTCTTTTCTTTCAATGTAACCGTCAAAGTTCATTGCTACATTACGGATTAGCAATCTTCCGGTATTTTTAACAATTAATTTTTTATCTGCAATTTCAACCAAATCATCATCAATCATCTCTTGAAGGTTATTTAAGCCCCATTTAAAATAATCTTCAAAATCAATATTGAATTTATCTTCAATAAAACGAAAATCCAACTCAAAGTCGCACATAATTTTCATAATTACTTCGCGTCTTAAAACATCGTCGTCATTCAGTTTATAACCTTTGAACAAAGGGAGTTCGCCATTATCAAGTGAATTGTAATATTCCTTTTCGGTTTTAACATTTTGGGAATATATTCTTCCAAATTGGCTTATCCCCGTTATTCCGAGTGCATGCAAATCCGTTCCGCTCCGGGTCGAATAACCTTGAAAATTTCTGTACAGCTTTTTATTATTAAGTGCAATGGTCAGTTCGTCATCAGGTTTGGCAAAATGATCCATCCCGATAAACACATAACCGGCATTAGTCAGTTTTTCAATTGCAAGTTCAAATAACTGTAGTTTCACCTCAGGAGTAGGTAAATCTTCAGCCTTAATTAATTCCATGTGTTTCTTCATCCAAGGAACGTGCGCATAGTTAAAGACAGCAACACGGTTGGGCGAAATATCAATTATTTTATCTAATGTATCGGCGTAAGTTTCAGGCGTTTGAAAAGGAAGTCCGTACATTAAGTCGAGATTTACACTAATAAAATCATGCTTGCGAGCCCACTCGACAACCTGACGAGTAATGCTCTCGGGCTGAACACGGTTTACGGCAATCTGTACTTTTTCGTCAAAATCCTGAACACCCATGCTGACGCGGTTAAACCCGCTTTCTTTTAATGCAATTATATGCTCTTCATCCATTCCGCGCGGGTCGATTTCACAGCTAACTTCGGCATTATTCCTAAAATCAAAATGTTTATGAATTACAGAACCGAGTTCACGAATTTCATTCGGTTTAAGATGCGTAGGAGTTCCTCCTCCCCAATGAAGCTGACTTACTTTTCTTTCTTCATCAAGATATTCCTTTAACAGTCCTACTTCTTTCTCGATATAATCGACATAGGTCCCTATACGGCTCCTGTTATTACTTACAATCATGTTGCAACCGCAAAAGTAACAAAGCGTATCGCAATAAGGTAAATGAAAATATAGAGACAAATCGTTTTTATTTTCTCTAAAATTTGCTTCCTTTATCGCTTCAAAAAAATCTTCTCTGTTAAAATCCTCCGTAAAATGAGGTGCTGTAGGGTAACTCGTATATCTCGGACCAGGCCGGTCATATTTTTTTACTAATCCAAAATCTATTTTTTCCATTGTTTACTCGTGATATTTTCTGCTTTGTTCTTTAATATAATCAACCAATAATTTAGCTTTAGCCGGTTCTACACTTGGTAAGATGCCATGCCCCAAATTAAATATGTGCCCATTCCCTTTTCCGAAATCCGCCAAAACCGATTCCGCTTCTTTTTCAATAACGGAATCGTCTGCGTAAAGCGTAACGGGATCGAGATTGCCTTGCAGTGCCGTTTTCCCTTCGGTCAGTTCTCTTGCACAAGAAAGCGATGTTGTCCAGTCAAGACTGATTACATCTGTTCCGGTTTCGGAAATTTCCTTAATAGAGTGATGAACTCCTTTAGAGAAAACAATACTAGGCTCATCATTAATCCTTTTAACTTCCTTTACAATTCTATCAATATACTTCAGTGAGAATTCCAAATAGTGGGATTTAGATAAAACTCCTCCCCATGAATCAAAAATCTGAAATGCATCGACACCCGCTTCAATCTTAGCCGACAAATACTTGATGACAGCGTCGGTAATTTTTCCGAGTAAGAGATGAGCTTCGTCCTTATAGTTAAATAAAAACTGCTTTGTTTTAACATAATTCTTTGATCCGCCTCCCTCGAGCATGTAAGTCATAAGTGTAAAAGGCGAACCGCTAAATCCGATTAAAGGAACGCGCCCGTTTATTTTTTGTTTAGCCATTTTTACCGCATCAAAAACATATTGCAGATTTTCGGTAACATGCTCGACATCAAGTTTTACTATATCGGAATGATTTTTTATTACGTTGTGAAATCTCGGACCAACACTTTCAACCATTTCATAATTTAATCCCATTGCTTCGGGTATTACCAGAATGTCCGAAAAAATTATCGCAGCGTCAACGCCAATAATATCAACAGGTTGTACTGTAACTTCAGACGCAAGTTCAGGAGTTTTTACCATTGTTTTAAAATCAGCTTTTTCCCTGATTTTTCTGTATTCAGGCAAATATCTTCCTGCTTGCCGCATTATCCATATCGGAGTTCTTTCTGTTTTTTCTCTTTTACATGCACGTAGGAACAAATCGTTTTTGTAATTCATTTGTTTTCCTTTTTTAAGATTTTATTTTTCAAAAGATTAATCACACCGGCTATTGTAAACTCATCCGGGATAACAACATCATGAACACCAACTGAATGGAGATACTCTTCGGTTACATTGCCGATAGCAACAACTATCGTATTTGTAAAATACGATTTTTCATTATCAATAGTCAGTAATTCTACAAATCCTTTCACAGAAGAAGGACTTGTAAAAATAAATATTTCAGGTTTACTTTCTCTAACTTTTGCAATTTCATCCGCAACTTTTTCAAACCGGATTGTTCCGGTGTTGTAAACCGAGATAAAATCCACATCTGCTCCAAGTCTCTGAAGCCCTTTCAGTAAAGTATCGCGAGAAATTGCAGAACCCGGAATTAAAACACGACTTTCCTTTAAATCAAACCGACTTAGTACTTCAAGCAAACCTTCACCGGTAAATTTATCCGGGATAATATCTACTTCCCACCCTTTTTCCGTAACAGCCTGTGCAGTTTTTGTCCCGACCGCCGCAATAGTAATTTCTTTTGGTTTTGTAAGATTCGTAGCCAAAGATTTATCAAAAAAATATTTCACTCCGTTTACAGAAGTAAAAATAATGTAATCGTAATCTGCATAAGCATTAAGTTTTGCCGACTCAGCACTTTCGGTATTTACAGGATAAGTTTCAATCGTCGGCAAATAAAATATTTCCGAGCTTAATTCCGTCAAATCAATAATGAATTCTCTAATCGAATTTTTACTTCTTGTAATCAATATTTTGGGTTTTGTATTCACAAAATTATTTAACCGGGGATTCATCATATATTTGTCTTAGAACTTTTTTTGCTCCGGCTTTTAACATTTCCTTTGCTAAAGTCTTTCCCAATTTTTCAGGTTCACTCGTTTTTCCTCTAATTTTTTTTCTGAATGTTTCATCACCGGTAAGCGAACCCACAAACCCGCTTAAATAAAGACCATTATTTTTCACTTCCGCATAAGCGCCTATCGGCACTTGGCATCCGCCTTCGAGCACTCGTAAAAATTCCCTTTCAGCCAACACCGAGATATAAGTTTTTTTATCGTGAAGTACCGATACCGCTTCGCGTACAAAATTATTGTCAGAGTTAATTTCAATTCCCAATGCTCCCTGACCAACAGCCGGTAAAATCATATAGGGAGGAATAATCGAGGAAATATATTTCTTCAACTTTAATCTCTCAACTCCTGCACGAGCAAGTATCATCCCATCCCAGTTGGAAGAAAGAAACTTTTTAATTCTTGTCGGAACATTTCCTCTTATATCAACAATATTTAAATCCGGACGAATACTAAGCAGTTGACTTTTGCGTCGCAGCGAACCTGTGGCTATTGTCGCCCCTTCAGGTAAGTCATCAATTGTTGTTTTCTTTTTTCGGGCAATCAAAACATCTTCCACATCATGGCGATTTGTTACGGCGGCAATCTCTAATCCTTCCGGCAATTCTGTTTGTAAATCCTTTAAACTATGAACTGCCAAATCAATATCACCGTTAAGCAATGCAATTTCAAGCTCCTTGGTAAATAAACCTTTATCTCCTATCTTAGATAGCGAAACATCCAGGATTTTATCACCTTTGGTAGAAATCTTTTTAAGTACAACTTCAATTTTTCTGTTCTTCTTTTCTAATTCTTTTTTTACATAATTAGCCTGCCACAAAGCCAAATCGCTGGAACGAGTACCTATTACTATTTTTGTTTTCATTATTCTTCTTTATCTTCTAATTTAAAAAGTTCTCTAATTATCTGAGAGTATTCGGCAGCCTTTTCATAATCAACACCGTTTTCGGATAAACTCCGCAGATGAAAAGTTGGGTTATGAAGCACACGGCCAATTAATCGTTTCGTCATCTGATCTATTTTTTCAAGTTGATGTTCATCAAATTTATGGCTGATTTTATTAATTTCGTCTTCTCTGATTTCTTCAAAAAATTCACGGAATAATTTTATCGTAGGGAGTATCTCCAATGTGTTGTACCAAGCAAAAAATGAAGCGGCTTCCTCTTCAATGATTGATTTTACTTTCGGCACTTCCTGTTTTCTCATCTCGAGGTTTTGCTCAACAATAACTTTAAGCGAATCAATATCATGATAGAAAACCCCATCGATATTTTGTACTGAAGGTTCAATATCCCTTGGGATAGCAATGTCCATTACAACTACCGGATTACCGCGTCGTTTTTTTAACGCCTTTTTGAAGTCTTCGAAATGCAGAATATAATCGCTTGCACTTGTTGCGCTGATTACAATATCAAAATTATGAAGTTCATACTTAAACTCGTTTAACGAAATAAATTTGCCTCCGACTTTTTTCGCTAATTCTTCTCCCTTTTCCGCAGTACGGTTAGTGATAGTTAGTCCTTCTACGTTTTTATCATGCAAGTGTATTGCAGCAAGTTCTCCGGTTTCACCCGCACCGATAACTAATGCCTTTTTCGATTCAAGATTATTAAATATCTTACCGATAACCTTAATTGCAGCATAACTTATAGAAACCGCTCCCTGTCCAATCATTGTTTCGACAATAGCTCGTTTACCGGTTTTAAGAGTAACCAGCTGTAACCTGTGAAAAATTGATTTAAGAAAACCGTTTTTCTCGGAAAAAAGGAAAGCATCTTTTACTTGTCCCAAAATTTGGTTATCACCAACAATCAATGAATCAATACCGGTAGCTACATCAAGCAAATGTTTAACTGCAGAGCAAAGAAAAAACGGCAAATAATTTTCTTCTTTTAACTCAATTTCAGGTTTTACAAATAAAAGGGCATTACGTAAATCATGCGGAGTTATATCATCAGAAACCGCTATGCCGTAAACTTCCGTACGGTTACACGTAGAGATAATTAATCCTTCGGTGAGCAAATTATCTTTCAAATGATTGATTAGCTTTTCTTTATCTTCATCATTAAGATAAACAGCTTCGCGAAGATTCAAGTCACAAGTATTGTGATTGACGCTAAGTCCGATTATATTCATTAATTGTCAGCCTTTCATCCAAAAGTATGGAACGAACCGGGGAAAAGTCCCGAAACTATTACAGCTACGACAGCAATCATAAAATTTGCAAGAAGCAAATAAATCAGTTTTTTCCCGTAAAGATTTCCTAAAGATTTCTTGAAAAAAGTAACTCCATAAAATAACCATACAATAAGTGTAGAGACCAATTTCGGATCGAAATAGCTAAAATCGGAAAAAATTCTGGGCAGCCAAATAAATCCGACAATTATTGAGAATGAAAGAAGAACAAAACCAATTAACGCAGAAACGAAAGCAAGTTTTTCTAAAATTTCCAAATTAGGTAATTTTCTAAAAAATATATCGAACCGGCTCTGCTTCAATTTCTTGAATAAAATAATGTACATTATTCCGTAAGCTCCGGAAATTGAGAATCCGGTGTATGACAAAATTGCAGTAACAACATGCGAACTAAGAGGAAAATTTCTTAAAGTATCCGGAACTTGGTATTCCATCTTGAAGAAAATCACAGATAATATTTGAAAGAATAACCCGATTCCCAGTACAAAAAATCCAGTACCTCTAATATCGGTTAATAATTCGAGTAAAAAATAAGTGAAAATCACGGAAAAGGAAATAAGTGAAAAAATTTCAAATTTATTTGTAACCGGCAAATGCCCAAGTTCAACTGCGAGCAATATTAAAAATGCGAGCGAAAGTATTATGCTTAAAAATAATAGAACTCTTTTTACTACGAAAAATTTGACATCATCTCTTTTAAAATCAAGAAAATAGGAATAAAACGTGATGAAGTATATTCCTAATAGAGAAAAATTCAATATATTAAGTGTTTGATTCAATTCATTCTTTACTTTTTTATATTTTTAAAGTTAATACAATTACTCTTTTTATCAAAAATTAATTCTAATGAAAATATCATCTGACAAAATTAAAACTCGCTTAAAATCGACGCCAGAAATTCTTAATAAATCTTTTTTCATTAATTCTGCAGTTCTGATTCCTCTGATAAGAATAGAGAATAAAGATTATTTCCTATTTGAAGTCAGAGGTAAAAATATAAAGCAACCCGGAGAAGTTTGTTTTCCGGGAGGGAAAATTGACGAACAAGATAAATCCAATAAAGTTACTGCTATAAGAGAAACATGTGAAGAATTGGGAATAACAGTTGATAAGATTAATTACATTGCAAAGTTAGGTACATTTATAAATGTAACGGGATTCTCAATTGACGCACATATCGGAAAATTAATAATAAAAGACCTTAGTGAATTAAATATTAATAAAAATGAAGTTGAATCTATTTTTATTATACCGGTTGATTATTTTATCAATCACGAACCTGAAAAATATAAAATGCACATGGAGGTCTCCCCTTTTATAACTGAGAACGGTAATAAGAAAACTACATTCCCGGTTGAAGAACTTAATTTGCCCAGTGAATACCAAGCTAAAAGAGATGGAATATTTTACCCTGTTTATGTTTACCGTACGGAAAGCGGAATTATTTGGGGAATAACCGCCTTTCTTATTAAAGTATTTATTGATATTTTAAGGTAATAATTTAAGGAAATATTAGAAGAAAGCATGGAAAATAGCGAATTTGAAAAAGCAAAGGAAATTGTGAAAGCCCGAGTAAAATGGATTCCGCAAAATAATAACGAACAGGACCTGATTCGCGCCGCTATATTGATTGTTTCCAGAATCAGAGGAAAATCTAAAAAAAATGAATCTTGATAGAATAGTTGAAACTATAAATACAATTCCGATACTTCCTTCAATTTATCAGAATCTGATTAGTGTGATGGAAGATCCTAATGCAACTTCCGAAGATATTGCAAAAGTAATCTCTTATGATCAAGCCGCATCATTTACAGTTCTTCGTATTGCCAACAGTCCGTTATTTGGACTAACAGGTAAAATCAGTTCAATTTCACAAGCAGTAATGCATTTGGGATTCGTTGAAATCCGAAATATTATACTTACTTTATCAGTGATTAATTTAGTAAAAACGAACAACTCTTTTCCTCACTTAAAAATTACTGATTTTTGGAAACACTCAATAGCAGTCGGAACTACATCCAAATTAATTGCACAAACTGTATCCCCGAGCGAAAGTGAAAATGCCTTCCTAGGTGGTATTTTGCACGATATTGGTAAATTAATCTTAATGATTTACTTCGAGAAGGACTATCAGAAGGTTTTTGACAATTTCGCACTTACTAATCAAACAATTTCAGCAGCTGAAAAAAAAGTTCTCGGAGTTACGCATGCTGAAATCGGAGGAATGGTTGCAGAATATTGGAATCAACCGGAATTAATTGTGAATATGATTAAATATCATAACTCCGGATTTGTGAAATCAAATTATAATGAACCTACTGCAATTGTTCATATCGGAGATATTTACGCCAGAGCATTGGGACTTGGAAATCCTGGGGATGACGTTATTCCTGAACCAAACCATAAAGTTTGGAATTATCTCAATTTACCGGATAATTTTTTTGTTCTCAACATCCATAACGTTATGGTAAGTTACAGTTCTATTGTCAGTATGTTGCTGAGATAGACCGAACCTTTTGAATATTCGAATCTTTTCAAAACTTTATCTATTGGGTAATTTTTTTTTTAGAGGATAAACAATTAAAAACGCCGGTTGAAATTAACCGGCATAATGTTTTTTATATTAGTGAGCTGAGAGCTTTTTCATAATCGGGTTCCTGAACAATTTCGGGAACTTGTTCCGTATAAATTACAGTACCATCTTCATCTAAAACTACAACTGCTCTGGAGTACAATCCAGCCAGCGGACCATCTGCAATTAATACCCCGTATTCGTTACCGAAGTTCTGATTACGCATTCCGCTCAATGTAATTACATCATCTAACCCTTCGGTTGTACAGAAACGTTTGTGAGCAAACGGTAAATCCATTGATGCACACAAAACAACGGTATTGTCAAGTTTTCCCGCTTCCAGGTTAAATCTACGAACCGAAGAAGCGCAAACATCGGTATCCAAACTGGGAAAGATGTTTAAGATAACTCGTTTTCCTTTGTAATCGGCAAGAGTTGTATCCGATAAATCCGAGTTAACTAATCTGAAATCAGGCGCTTTGGAACCTACTGTCGGTAAATCACCCACAGTGTGAATTTTATTTCCTTTTAAAGTAATTGCTGCCATTTTTATTTCCTTTTATTTTAATAAGACTAACTGTCTAATATAACATATTTCCTAATAATTACTCATTAAAATAATCTGGTCATAAATTTTAATTCCACTCCGCTAAACTCTGGTTCGTATCTGCAAACTCCGCCGATACATATGTTGCCCGCCTGCCGCGTACCAACAAGAATTGAAACTTCAGAATTGGACAAAATATTGTAACCCACCCTGAAAAAACCCCAAACTTTACGAACATAGTGACTTTTTTCAGGTTCCTTGGTCTGCATTTCTCCAACCAAGGAAAAGGTCAGATTAGGAGAACGAAGCCACTCAAAAGTAAAAACATCATCATAATAATATTCATTTGTGCTCAAAACATCTACTTGTTGATGTTCAATAACAGCTCTGAGTGTGTTAATATCGTCAAGATAGTATTTCATCTCAATAATTGGGGTGTAATTTTTTGTAGAAGTTTCCATTTCCCGAGAATATCCGAAAGCAAAGACTCCGATAAAATTATCAAATTGTTTTTCCAAATGAAAATAAGCTTCGTCAAATAAAACCCTTTCAGCTACATCCGCCCCGTTAATTTTCTGATAATCGGAACTAACACCAAGCGATTTTGTTTTTCCGTAATTGCCTTTGAATGAAAGAGTTTTAGAAAAAAGATAGTTGAATGAAATCTGAAAACCCTGCTCGTTATTTTGATTAAGAGCATGCGGGTGACGGTTGAGCAAAATATATGAATAATCTTGAGTTAAGGAAGGAGGAGTATTATAAATAACGGTTTTATCATAGGAAGTAAACATAAAATTATCGTAATACTTTACTTCGGAAGAGATGGAAAACGTTTTGTAATAAAAATTTAAGTTGCCGTAAATCCCTTTGCCGACAAATCTATTGGAATTATCAAATACCTTTTCCGCAACATCTTGATTTTGCTTCAAAGCATATTCACCATAAAAATCAAAATTCCAAAGTCGGATTTGTGTACGCCCGGAAAACATTGAAGTTCGCGCTGCGGAAGCTACAAAAGGTTTGTCGGATGCGACACTTGCACCGATTCTTATTTTTCGGGAAAGTTTAAAATCCAAATCGGCAGCATGCAAAATATCCTTCCTTACATTTTGCGAATTTGCCGCCGTTCCGCTGAAAGCCGTAAATGAAAACTTTCCGTAACGTCCGTTAAATTTAGCCCCGAGTAAATTATTATCCACACGAACATTTCTGTCTTCGTAAATTTTTACAAGCATTCCTCTGCCAAAAGTGGAGTAAAAATTTCCTATGGTAAAATCAAATCCCTTTTTCTTCTTCCCGAAATTCACCTTAAAGTAAGTAAAGTCTATTCCGGAAAAGTTTTCCTTTCCCCTGCTTACCGCCGGATTCGGATCGTTTGGCTGAAATACGTCAAACCGAACTCCGGCTCTGAATATTCCGTAACGGTAATCTGCATTCAGCCAGTTTTCGAAAATCTCCCTGTCCAAATTTACATCATAAGAATATTTTGATTGATTTGAAAGTGATAATCCCGTAGGAAGATTAACATCCTGAGCAAAAGTTAATGACGCTGCAAACAAAATCATTAAAGCTGTTTCAGAAAGTTTCCGAATCATTTTTTCTCCAACAGTTTTTTTATTATTTGTTCTACTTTTATTTCATCACCTTTCTTATATCCGGAATGCGAAAAAACGATTTCCCCTTTGTTGTTAAGAAGATAGGTGTGGGGCACAACCTGAACATAGTAATCTCTCGCAGCTTCATTCTCAGGATCAAGAAGCACAGTAAAATTATATTCGTTTGCCCTGACGTAAGGCAGCACTTTTGCAACGCTCCTTTCGCTGTCTTCTGAAATTGCAATCATCTGCATTTTTTGATTTTTATACTTCTCATAAATTTCGCTGTAATGCGGTAAATCCTCCATACAAGGTTTACACCAAGTAGCCCAAAAAGTAATAAGTACGGGACCCTCTCCTAAAAAATCTGCTAACTCGTAAGTATTCCCGCTTATATCATCCAGTTCAAAATCGGGCGCTTTGGTTAATTTTAAGCTCTGTGCATTTACAACAAAAGCAAAGAATAAAATTGAAAAGAAAACCTTCATCTTATCTCCATAAAAATTTAGACTAAACTACTTCATCAAAATCATTTTTTTTGTAGATGTAATTCCACCATAGCTAAGCGTGTAAAAATAGATTCCACTCGGCAATTTCCCCGCTCGAAACTTAACCGAATGCTTCCCTTTGGCTTCGGCATGATTAACTAACGTCGCAACTTTACGTCCGAGAATATCAAACACACTTAAATTTACATTTCCGCTTTTTCCGGAATTTAGAGAGGGAATTACATAGCTTATTTCCGTGCCTCTTCCGCTCTTTGCAGAGAACGGATTCGGGTAATTTTGGCTTAATTGAAATTCGGTAATATTCGCTTCTCCCTCGGCAACACCAACCGGATTTGCCGATACTGTAAAATCAATCAGAAGTGAATCTGCAAAATTATACGCATCGCCGAACCGCAACGTAACATATCCGGTGCCGTTATTGGAACGGGGGAAAACATGCAGTGACAGTTCACGCGACTCCCCTGCGGATAAAGGGCGGGCACCAAAATCGGATGAAGTAGCGATACTATCCAAAGTAGGGGAAAAACAAAAATTAAAACAGAGTGATGAAGTCCAATCCGCCGGAATATCATTTACCGTCCGTTTGATATAAAGCGTAAGTTCCGAAGAGGAAATATTTGTTACCGTTATCTCAAAAATTATTTCCGAGTTTAAAGTGTCGGCTGCAAATGTGGTATCGGCAACGGCAGTAAAACTTTGAGCATGTAATGCCGAGTTAAACAAAACGAATCCCAAAATAATTAACAAAAAATGTTTCATCTGTTTTATCCTTTAATATTTGATTAGCGCACAAGAGTTAAAATTTTTCGTTTGGAAAAACTTTACTCTCCCGAAATTCATTAATCGGGAAAAAAATCAAAAATTTATTATTTAATTAATTCCATTTTCTTGGTAATTGAAATATCTCCCGAGTTTAACTTAAAGAAGTAAACACCGGACGCAAGTTTGGAACCATCAAATCTAACTCTATAATTTCCGGACGTTTGATTCCTGTTAACCAACGTTGCAACTTTTCTTCCAAGTATATCAAAGACGGAAAGATTTACAAAAGTACTTCCCCCTTTGGCTACAGACGGAACAGAATAACTAATTGTTGTTGTAGGATTAAATGGATTCGGGTAATTCTGTGACAAATTAAACCGGAGAGGTTTCTTGTTTTCATCATCAATACCGTTAGGATGCAGAACCCCAAACCAAACAAGAGAATTTTTAACTAAAGCTAATCTGACATCAACGCTGCTTACTTGCTCCAAACCGACTCCCAAATAGACGGTTTTATAAGTCTCGTCATCATTTTTTACACCGCCGATTTTAGTTGAATTTGTGTATTCAAATATTTTACTTGCATTTGCTCCATGAGGACGCAACTGCTCAGGGTAACGAGAATAAACGGAGTTAATACTAAAGGAAAGCCCATCGGAAATTGGATCACCTGAAACTCCGGTCATTGAGTTTATTCCGGAGTTGTCCGCCAAATAAGAAGCGCCCAGATAATTATTATAAAAATCTTTAGCCGCTTGAAATCCGCTACTGCCCGATGGGTCCCAAACGTCCCAGCCTATATCCTGTCCTCCGATAAAAAGATTTCCGCCTCCGTCAAGATATTGGGTGAGAAAGTCTATGTCCGCCGGGACAAATGCCGGAAATCCCCAGCCTGCATTCCAATAAACAGCTTTAAATCCGTAAGACAAAAGATCAGTTCCGAGAGTTGATAAATAAGCTCTATCTAAAAATGTGTATTTTACTTTTGCAGAGTCAAAACCTGTTTCGTAATTTGTCTCAAAATTAGCTCCATCCGCATCAACCAATAAAACGTCACCGCCAAGGATAAATCCGGAATAAGTCGCGGTAAATCCGTACTGATAAGCGTCGTTTAAATTCTGAGCATAAATACCGACTGTGGAATTGCCTGTAGCGGCAGCTGAAAGTTCAGAACTGAAAAAGAGCGTATCTCCCGGTAAAACCGTCGCATTAATTTCCGAGGTTTCAGAACCATTGTAGAAAAGAGCAAATGTCCATCCGTTTGCCAAAATGGATTCGGTTGTTAAATGAACCGAAAGCGTATCAGGATTATTATTGGCTAACATATAATTTGTATTTACAACTTGGTTTGAATCAAGCAACTCTGCATTGCTTCTATCGGATTTAATAATAAATGTAGGAACGCTTATGTTGGATTGAAGTACTTCTTTGGTGTTGTCATTCTGAATCCAGGCAACTGCCGCCAAGTCATCGACGTTCCAACTGTGCTGAACTTCAGTAGAAAAAGTAAATGTAAGAGTATCTCCTGAAGTAATGGTAGTAAGTGCTTCACCTGTTGAGTTAGGAAGAAGTTTTCTCATTACATCATTAAAATCTTTTTCTCCATTCGAACCCGGAGGCGAATTGTAATGGACTCTTCTTTCGATGACGGCTGTTCTAAGATATAAATTTGAAGCGTCAATTGTTTCCGATGAAATAATTTTTACGGTTACGTCATAATTACCGCCGTTTGCGCTAGCCGTAACATTTACCCAAAGCGGAGTTAGCGTTGAAATGTCGTTCCACATTTCATTGGCAAGCTGAACCGGATTATTTGGCATTCCTTTTACGGCACCATCCATCATGTAAGTCGGGACTCCGTTAATTCCGTAATAGTTGATTCTATCTGAGTTATCCGCTGTGTTTTCAGAATACATCGGGTCTGTACCCGGCCACCATGCGTGATAGCGAACAGAAATAACCCCGCCAAAATTGTGTTCAAAAAATTGCTGTAATTTTGGATTTGCCGAAGCACACGGGCTGCAGCTTGCATTTGTTGCCTCTTCCAACAATGCAATTCTTCTGAACTGCGCATTAACTGAAAAGGTAAACCCCAAAACCAATATGACAAACAATATCTTTTTCATTCTAACTCCTAATATATTTTTTTTGCGTAATAAATTTCTTTTGTAACGCTATTCTGGAAAAAGGCAACTACCTCCAAATTATTCGGTAAAACAAAATTCACATTTTTATAATAATAATTAAAATCAAATTCTTCTTCTCCACTCCGGGATTTGTTCAAGGATAAACCATCCGTATTAGGCAATACCGCAAAAGCCACATCATGAAAAACTGTTTGTCCGTTTGAACCGGGCGGGTTCTGGAATGAAACTTCTTTCTGCATCAAAACAATAAAGAATCTAAGATTGTCATAACCTAATTCGGGAAATTCTCCACTCCCACTTATGTGAATTGAATCTCCTTCAATTCTTGTTGAAGAAGCTACAATAGAAAACGGAGCTTTTAACGTAAGACGATTCTCAATCGATTCGATAATTGAAGTGGAATCAGTGGAAATCGGTTTTTCTATACCGTCAACAATTGTTGTCGGAGCAAAGAGAACGTTGTAATAACCGATTCTGGCATCATTCATTTCCTGCGCATTTAAGTAGAAGGGGTCGTTCGGAGAAGGAAAGTTTGTTGCATATCGGATAACAATCAGTTCATCATTTTGATACCGGGTTGATTTTAATTCATCCAAAATTCGAGACGATTCCACACAGGGATCGCAACTCACGTTAGCAAAATCCTCAAGAAGCACTGACTCCTTTTGACGCAACACAAAAAACAATTTTATTGTCGAATCGGCGATAATATTAACTGACTGAGTATCGGAAAACAAAGTATCTTTTTTCAGGTAAATATTGTAGTTGCCGGGATTTAGTTGAATAGTAAGATTTGCATACCCAACAAATTTATTATTTAAATAAACATCCGGTCTCACAACATCCGACTCAACAGAGAGAGTCCCTTTATTGTTATTCGGATTTACAATATCCGGAGGATTTGTTTTACACGAAACCAGCATCAGCAGAATGGAGAGAAATAAAAGTCCCCTTAACACGTTATTCATATTACTCCTAAAAATCAATTGACCAAAATTTTCTTTGATCATTAAATATTGCCATCAACCTCATCGCCTTTACTGTGAAACTATTAAGACAAGTCATTCAGAAACTCGTCAAAGTACTTTGTTTGAAATTAATTAATAATCGTTAATAAGTAAACCGATTCAATAACTTAAATTTAGTAAAAAGTTAAACGACAATTCAAAACTTTCTACAACAAATAGGTTCATTATTACTCTCTAAAAAAAACCTTATTAAACAACAACGGTTTTACTCAAAAAAAAATACTACTTACTATTTTCTGTATGTTACAAATGCGTTTGCCTGAACACTCGGCATAATGATAATTTCATTTATATTAGCGTGTGGAGCACGAGTCGCACAAAATAATACAGCATCTGCAATATCATCACCGGTTAAAGGCGTTAATCCGTTATAGACACTTTTGGCTTTTTCCTCATCACCATAAAAACGGATTATACTGAACTCGGTTTCCACCATTCCGGGATCTACTGTTGATACGCGCACTCCTTTATCCAAAAGATCTATTCTCATTGACTCTGTAATTGCCTTAACTGAATGTTTAGTGGCACAGTAAACTGCTCCGCCGCCATAAGCCTGATGACCGGCAATTGAACCGATGTTTATCACATGACCGCTTCCCCGTTTTACCATTCCCGGCACAACATATCTTGTTACATTTAAAAGTCCTTTAATATTAGTATCAATCATTTCATCCCAACCTTTCGGGTCATCTTCGTAAATTTTATTTAGTCCGCGTCCCAATCCGGCATTATTTATCAAAATATCAATCTTTACAAATTGCTCAGGCAATCCGTTTACAATTTTTTGAACTTTGTCTCTTTGTGTAATATCGAGTTCCAACGGCAATACATTTACACCGTACTTTTCCGAAATATCATCCGCTATTCTTTTTATCCTGTTAAAACGTCTGGCAGATATTATCAAATCCGCTCCTTCTTTTGCAAATGCATAAGCAGTAGATTTGCCGATACCGGATGATGCCCCCGTAATAAACGTAATTTTACTTTTTAAGTTTTCCATTTTAATTTCACTTAATATTAATTATCTATTTTCCCAAAACTGTCATAATTTAACTTAACCAAGTCCAAGCCCGATATTGCAGCAACAAACTTATCATTTTTGTTAGAAAAATTTTTCACAATACTCTCATCAGCAATTATTCTTTCGTCGTTAACTTTTATTTCAGAAAATCCTTCTCCCTTATTATAAACTTCCAAGTTAAATACATTCTGCATAAAAAAGAGAGATATGAAACTCAGTGCTGCCGCTGCAACTGGTGTTGTAACCCAGCCGGAGGAAATTTTACCCAATATTTTATAATTGATGCCTCTTCCCTTTTTTGCCAAAGCAATTCCGACTACACCGCCGACTACAGCCTGCGAACTTGAGACAGGGACAAGAGGAATCGGAGGAATACCGTGACTAATTAGAAAATGCTCCAAACTTTTTGATGCAAATAAAAAAAGTACCAGAGATTCTGCCAATACTACAATCAACGCAGCAATGGGAGTTAGTTTAAAAATATCGTTACCAACAGTCATCATCACTTTTTTTGAATATGTGTAAATCCCTACACTAATTGCAAGACCGCCAATCAAAAAAAGAACTTGAGTGCCTGACAAAGTGAATAAAGCGGCAAATGATAAATCATCAAAAGGACGAGCAGGGACAAAAACGCCCATGACGTTTGCAATATTATTAGCACCCAAACTGTAAGCTCCGAATGCTCCGATAAATACCAATCCTACACGCGTGTAAACATCCTGTCGTAACATATGTACATTTAATTTAACTATCCATTTGGAAAACAGTTTGTAAAGTAAGAAAGCAAAAACCGCTGTAAGTAACGGACAAATTATCCAAGTAGAAAGGATTTTTGTTAAAGAATTCATATCTGTAGGTGATCCTGTAAATAGGTTCCAACCAATAATTGCCCCGACAATAGCCTGAGAAGTTGAAACAGGTAATTTTAGTTTTGTCATCCAAGCCACAGTTACTGCCGCAGCCAAAGCTACAGTAAACGAGCCTGCAATGGCATTAACAGCTCCGAGTTTACCTAATGTATGCGAAGCACCTGCCCCGCTTATTACAGCCCCAAGAATAACAAACACAGAAGCAATTAAAGCGGCAGTTCGAAACTTAATCATCCTTGTGCCAACAGCAGTACCGAAAATGTTAGCCGCATCATTTGAACCGAGCGACCAACCTAAAAATAATCCGCTTAAAAGGAAAAACCATATCATAATAAATTTCTCTCCTTACTATATTGAACGCTTAATGGCAGCGATTGAAAGTCTGTCGCAAACATCTTCTGCTTCGTCGGCTATCTTTTCAATGTGAAGTGCAAAATATCTCATGTGCATTTTTTGGCATAAATCCAAATCGGAACGAAACACGATTTTTTTTATTTTTCTCGCTATTTTATCCGATTCACTTTCACTTAATTGAACTTTTCTTATATAATCACGTACATTTACAACATCTTTAAAATAAGCCCTAACTGCTGCTACCATTTGCTCAATAGAGTCCATTGACACATCAGTTAATTTAAGATATTTTTCCTTCAACTCAGGAAGGAAATAAGGTATTTCAATAAAAAACTGGCTTAAAGTTTCAGCGGTCATGTTCAGAACCCGATCGCACGCTTCCAAAAGTCCCAACACATCCCCTCTCGATTCCGGGATTAATGTCTCGGTATATAAGTCGCTTTCCAAATCTCGGCGTAGTTTATCTCCATCCGTTTCGCATTTGTGAAGAGCGCTAATACGATTTTCCAACTCATCTATCTCTCCGTCCATGTAAAACTTTACCCCCACACGAAATAGAAAAGCCCCTTTCAAAACCAAATCTAAATATTCATCAACCTTCTTTTCAAGCAATTTAGTCTTCTTAAACAATAACGTCATAGTTCCTCCTGCAACTCGTTAATAATAAATAATCTTTTACGGAAAAATACTGAAACCTTTTTGATTATACGAATAGAAAAGTAAGATGCGAGGAGAAAAGAAAATAGACTTTATTATACAAACTAAGTTTATTTTTAACTTTTGATGTCCATTTTTAAAATAAGAATTGATGGAGAACCACATAATTATTACGTTGTTCCGCATTACTAATCTTACAAGCTAATATATTATTTCCTCTTGATTTTCTTCCCATTCAACTTCTTTCAACAATACCATTCCTTTTTTGATTTGAATAAAAATTCTCAAAAGATTCAATTAGAATTTTTTTTAATAGAAGTAAGAAAAAAACCGTCAGGTATTATTAAACTTGACGGCTAAATCCCTCTTAAAAAATTCTTAACTAATCTACTTTATAAATTGGAAATATCCTTTTTCCATTTAAGATAAATAGAAACAAAAATTACAATAATTATTCCCACTCCTATGTAAAACAAATTATTTCCTCCTTAAAAATGTGGGAGAGCTTATTTTACAGGAGAAAAAATAAACTCCCCTATTAATAACTAATTCTATACAGATTAATTTAGCAAACAATATGCCAAATAATATTTCGCAATTAGTGAAATATTCTAACATCTTAATAATTCTGCTCTATACTTAATACTGATTTTTATATACTTAATATATAGTTAAGAATAGTTTTCTTACTTTTTTCAAACCAGAAGAAAATTTGTAAAATATGCAGTTTTTAGTTAAATTAATATGTCAGAAATTGATGCTATCGGGGTAAGTATGAAAGTATGTTTTATTTTCCCTCTATTGATTTTTATTTTTAATTCATTGTTTGCACAGTCCTTAGCACCCCCTTATAAAATTGCACCTTTAACCTCGAAAACTTTTAAAACGGAATTTACTACATATTTAGATAAATGCCCTGCTCCCAACAGTAACCATTACAGGTTTGTGAATTTTAGTGAGGCTTTAAATAATTATTATTTTAGAAATATTAATAATACAGTTTTCTTCAAACATAAAAAACTAAGTTTGCCTGATAGATTTACCGGTAATACTTTTAAATATCTTTACGGAAGTTCAGTCATTATCATTATTGTACTCTTAATACTTTGGGGTATGACGATGAGTCAATCACGAAAGAAAGTACATAAACAGAATTTGCTTTTGCTTGAAAAACAAACTGAGCTTGAAAATACAACTGCAAAATTAATACATGCGGAAAAATTAACTTTGTTGGGAACAGTAGCGGCAAGTTTTGCCCACCAACTAAATAGCCCCCTCGGAGCAATAATAAATAGCGCTCAAAGATTAGAGAATAAGATTAATGATGAGAATTTAGATTTAATTATCCGTTCTGCGAAATACTCCAAATCGATGGTAAACAAATTCCTGTTTGCTTCAAAACCTGATAGTGAATCTGAGCATAGATGTATTAACTTTAACGAAATTTGGGATAGTTGGATTTCAATATTTAATAGTGAGTTCGTTAATCACGGTATTGAAATTATTGCTGAGCTAAAACCAATTACTAATAAAATTAAAATAATGAGGAGCGAAATTTTTGAAGTTTTATCAAACTTGCTCTTTAATGCCAGAGATGCAATTTTATCATCAAAGAATAATGAGAAGAAAATAACTGTTTCGACTGAAAAAAAAGAAGAGAAAATTATCATTAAGGTTTCAGATACAGGAATAGGATTAAGCGAAGAGGAGAAGGCAAAAATATTTACTCTTTTCTTTACCTCAAAGCCGGTTGGAATGGGTACGGGATTAGGGTTATGGATCACAAAAAATTTAGTAGAAAAAGCTGAAGGAAAAATAACTGTAATTAATAATAAAAAGGGTGCAACTTTTATAGTTGAGTTACCCGTATGTTAACAGTAGAGGGAAAACATGAACAATGATTTTAATATTTTAGTTGTCGATGACGACATTCATGCTTTAGAAAATTTTAGACTTGGTCTAATAGAAATGCCTTATCAAATAACTCTTGCAAATGGATACGACTCAGCAGTAAATCTATTACACGAAAACCACTATTATCTTCTGATTACAGATTTAAAAATGCCATTAAAAAATGGATTAGATTTAGCTGAATTTGCAATAAATCAAAAGTATGTTGAGGATGTAATTTTAGTTACCGGATTTGGCGATGAGGATACAATCGAAAAAGCAATAAAGTTAGGTATCAGCGATTTTATTAGGAAGCCGTATGATGAGAAAGAATTTAAGAAATCAATCGAAAAAATATTCTCACGTTATAAGTTGAAAAAAGAAAACGAAGAATTAAAAGCGTTGTTGATGGCTGAAAATAAATTATTAAAAAATCAAATCTTGTCTTATATGGAAGAAGATTATCAAATTATCAGTAACGACAAAAATATCAAATCCATTTTAGAAAAAGCAAAAGTTATTGCAAATTTTTCCGCATCTTGCCTTATTAGTGGAGAAAGTGGAACCGGGAAAGAATTATTAGCAAGATATATACACAAAAATGGCACCCGCAGTAATCAACCTTTTATTGCTGTAAACTGCGCATCACTCAGTCCATCACTTTTCGAATCCGAACTTTTTGGATATGTAAAAGGTGCTTTTACCGGAGCAAATAATAACACACCCGGACTGTTTGAAATTGCTGACCATGGAATTCTATTCTTGGATGAAATCTCTGAAATACCATTCAATCTGCAAGCCAAACTGCTTAGAGTAATTGAAACAGGCAAAGTAAGAAGAGTAGGCGATAACAGATGGAAAAATATTGACGTTCAGGTACTTGTTTCAACAAATCGTCACATTGAAGAATTAACCAACGGAAAGATCTTAAGAAATGATTTATTTTACCGTGTTACTTCATCGATTCTTTATCTTCCACCACTGAGAGAAAGGAATTCCGACATTCCGGAACTTGTGAAATATTTTATTAAAAAATATTCAAAATTCTATAGTAAAAGCGTCCCTTTCCCTGATGATAATGTAATTAAAAAATTAATAAATTTTAATTGGCCCGGCAATATCAGACAGTTATCTAATTTTGTTAAAAATTATGTAATCTTCAACGAAATTGCCACCGAAGATGAAATGAATAAATGGATGGGCAACGACAAAATTAGCGACGAAAATGATTTAACTTTTAAGTTTTTAAACGGTACCATGCAAGAACTTGAAGAAGCCAAACATTGGTTAGTAACTAAAATATTAAAAAAATACAATTATAATCAATCCAAAACAGCTAAGCATCTTGGAATGAGTTACGCCGGTTTACACCGAATGCTACAGAAAATTAGAGGACTCTATGAAAATGATTCCGGTGAAAGCACAGATAAATAAAGCCGCAACTCCATTCTTAATTATCCATTCTTAATTATCAATTCTCAACTATCAACCGCTATTTTCAACTCTATAATATTTTAGATATTACCTCTTCCTCTATTTTCTCAATTAGGTTGTCAGCTTCAGCACGAAGTAATTCACATTCTTGTTTCATGGCAGAGTTAAATTCCACGTCCTCAATATCTTTCAGATTAATCAGAACATTGTAAATTCCTCCGATTACTCCTGTGCGGGCAATGTGTGCTCCTACTCCGACATCTGTAATCGAATTAGGATTTCCAATGTCGGCAACTGTTTTTGCCAATTTTAACGATTCGAGCGATAACCGTGCAGTATTAAGCGGAACTTTAACCGCTTCTTTTAGTCCTTCGAGCATTGCCTTATTTCGTGCGGCTTTCTCTTCCGCTGTCTTCTTCGGCAGACGGCGCGCTTCCATATATGAATTAAACGCATTCGTATCGTCATCAACGGCTTTAATTAATTCGTCTTTTAGATTTTGTGCTTTTTCCGCTATTTCAAAAAGTAGGGAGTCATTTTTCTCGCTTCCGGGTTTGGAAGCAGTCAAGTTACTTACCATTGAAAAAAGCGAAGCGCCTAAAGCTCCGGCAAGTGCGGCAATCGACCCGCCACCCGGCGCAGGAGATTCGCGGGAAACTTCATTTGCAAAATCGCTAACTTTCATTTCAACTAGCGCTTCTTTTTCAAACTTAGGTAATCCGAGTACTCTTTCGTCTATATTAAAATCAGCAACATCGGATAAACCTAATGATTGGACGGCTGTTTCCAAAATATCACGATATGGAATACCTGTCGAACGATTTTGCGATTCCAAATAAAACTTACCCGTTTCCAGCAAAGCTTTATAAGGGACCATCCCTACAATTTCGCTTCCGGTAACTACCAATCCCCTTTCCGCCGCAAGTTTGCGAGCTTCTTCCAAAACATGATGAGTTGATGTTACATGGTAATTAGTTAAGTTAATCGAAATCTGCGCTCTATCATAATCATCAACCATCCATCCTATTGCTTTGGCAAATTTAAACTTACCCGGTTTCTTTACCGGTTTACCTTCGGGATGTTGGGGGTCAATGGAGTTCAGTTTTAAAAGCTCCTCTAAATCGTATCCGTGTTCATTTTTACAATGTTTAATTGTTTCCTGAATTGTTTTACCGTCAAATTCGCAAGAGCCGCACGGATAAAAGCCCTCCTTGTATCTGATAATCTTTCCCCCTTTGTAATAGAAAGGTTTTCCCGCAGGTCTTCGTGCGGAACGACCTTTTTCACGCAATTCAAATGCAATATCCGAAGCATATTTTTTTTCTCTGGTGTTTAATGAAATATTGTATGCAATTAAAAATTCGCGAACTCCAATAACCGTAGCTCCCGCTTTTGCATTAAATTCAGCCGGGCCAAAATCTGGTTTCCATTTCGTTTTTTTTAATTTTTCAGGCAACGCTTCATATTCACCTTGACGAATAACCGCCAAGTTTACTCTATCTTCGCTGCGAGCCGCTTTTTCGTACAAGTAAACGGGAATTCTTAATTCCTCACCTACACGTTTTGCAACGCTCTCGGCTAACAGAACAGCTTCCTTTTCGCTCACACCGTTTACGGGCACAAAGGGACAAACATCCGTAGCGCCCATTCTGGGATGAGAGCCTTTATGCCGGCTCATATCAATCAATTCCGAAGCCTTTTTAATTGCTTGAAATGCCGCTTCCCCGACAGATTCGGGGCTTCCGATAAAAGTTACAACTGTCCGGTTCATATCGGCTCCGGGATCAACATCCAAAAGTTTTACACCTTTAATTTTTTCAATTTCATCGGTTATCCGTTTAATAACATCCATATTGCGTCCTTCCGAAAAGTTCGGGACACATTCTACTAATCTTTCCATGTAACCTCCTTTATTTACTCAAACTTAATGTTAACATCTTTAATAGGCCATCTTGGTTTCACGATAATCGTATCACTTCTGAAAGCAAATGGTTCGGAATATCGAAATGGAACAACACTTCCCAAATCATACTTGCCGTTATTATTTTTATCCGAGAAAGCCCAAACAAAATAATTGCCCGGTAATACTTTTTCAAATAAATATTTACCTGAACGTTCTACTTTTTTTATTGCTTCGGATTTATCTTTTACACCTTCCAAAACAACATAGATAGGGAAATTATTACCGTCATTTACAACCTTTCCCTCAACCGAAACAAAAGCCAAATCGTTTATGGTTTCAATCGATTTTACAATTGAAGAATCCCCTTTATTGCCGGCTGCATCACAAAGTTCAGACATTTTAATCGTAAGATTATATTTTTCATTCGGATGCAGCTCGGATAAAATATTAACGTTAAATTCAGCGTCATTCACCTTGTCCGTTTTAATAGGTAAAGTAATATTATTCCTGTCGGAAAAAATAATTTTCTTTCCCAAATCGAAAGAACAAATTCCCTCTGAAAAGAAAATTGTGAAATGCGGATCGGCATAATCAATTTTTTTATTGAGGGCTCTACTTATTTTTAATATTTCAGGCTTTGTAGTATCGGGCTTATCATTGTAATAGAATTCAACCGACTCACTTTTCGAAACGTTTCCGTAATAATCGAACAAGTTTTTGCCGATTAGGAATAGTCTGTTTTTTTCCGGTAGCTTTTCATCCAATTCCAGAAGTACTTTCCCGCCCTTAACTTTTCCTTTATACGCATAAAGTACCGGATAGCTTACACGTTTTGTAGAGTCATAAATCGAGAAATTTTCAGAAGAGATTTTAGAGCTGTCAACAGGTTTTGAATATTCTGCAAGTATATGATTTTTATCTGTCATTGTAGCTTCCAAAAGCTCCGGCTTGGTTGTATCAAAAGAGGTTAACTGAAAATTTACACCGCCGAGTGTTCGAATTGAATCGGTTAATAAATATGGTTCGGACTGTATCCCTATTTTCTCGTTCGCCGAATCAAACAACAAGTTTCCGTTTTTGTCATTAACGGCAAAAATCCTGTACTTTCCGTTTGATAATCCGGTCAGTTCAAATTTGCCGTCCTCACCTGATTCCGAAATAAAATCAGGCTTTTGTTTAGCCGGATTTATTGTATCGCCAACTTCACGATAAGCAAATATCATAACACCTTTGGGATTTCTGTCAAATAGTCTCCCTTTTATTTTCCCCTTATCTATTTTGCCGCCAGTGGAAAAAGAGAAAATGTAAGGCGATGCCATTTTGTTTCTATTGTTTAAATCCTTAACTCCGGTACCGACAATGACCGTATAGGTAGTATTACGTTTCAACGTATCGGTAAAACTGATTGCAACTTCCTTTCCGCTCCAATCAAAAGATTTGTTGTTGATTGTAGGTGAAATAAAGATTGCGCTTCGCACAGATGATTTATCTACATATTCCGAAAAAGTAATGTCAATTTCATCGCCGTTAAAATTGGTGGTTTCATTCTCGGGATTAGTTGCTATTACGGTGGGTGGTGTTTTATCAACCGGTCCGCCTGAAGGTGCGACTTGCTTTGCACAATTACTAAGTGCAAAAACAATAACTAAAAAGGAAAATACTTTGAATAATTTGTATAAAAGAAATTGAGGAAAATCAGAATCAAATTTTATCGATATTTTTATTCTCTCAAACATTATTTTTTTCTCTGTTTTCTTGCGTTCTTTGCACGCCATATTCTATATTTATTAACATTTTTCAAATGTCGGGAATATTTAGTCGCGAAAAGATGCCCGCCGCTTCCGTCAGCCACAAAATATAAATAGTTAACTTTTGCCGGAAACAAAGCTGCTAATATTGCTTCCTTTCCCGGATTATTGATTGGACGCGGAGGTAAACCTACATACTTGTAAGTGTTAAAATGTGAATTTATTTCCAAGTCCTTAAAGTAAATTTTATTATGCCTTTTTCTGTTTCTCAAAAGGTATTGAATAGTCGGGTCAGCCTGCAAAGCCATTCCCTTATTTAAACGGTTGTGATAAACCGCCGAGATTAAAGGGAACTCCGAAGGCTTATTAGATTCCCCGTCAACAATTGAAGCCAATGTTAAAATTTCATGACGCGTCATATTCAGCTTGTCCAAAGCGGACTTCACTTTTTCGGTTTGGAAAACCTTATCATTTTCATACTTCAACTTTTCAAGAACTTTCTTCTCTTTCCAATCCTCATCAAAAAAATATGTATCGGGTAAAAGATAACCTTCAAGATTGTTTACATTTAAACCTAACGATTTTATAAATGCTTTATCTGAAGATAATTTCATTATTTTTGCAGAATCAAGCTGTAACTTGCGGGCTAATAAACCCGCCAATTTCGGCTGCCAAATTCCTTCCGGAATAGTAACTTTTTTCTGTTTCCCTAAGCCGCCCGAAGTAAATTCATTAAGCATTTCAAAAAAAGTAGTACCGGAGTGAAGCATGAACCGTCCGGCGCGAATTTTAGATTCGGAGCCTCCGAGATAAGCTGCAAGTTTCATTCCGCTTCTGTTTCTGATTAAACCTCTTTTGTAGAGACGATTTACAACCGCAGTTAAAGTTTCGCCCTCGTGAATTTCAAACTCTTGAACCGAAGAATTTTTAAAATAATTGGGCGTGTAAAGGTAAAGATAAAAGAAGAAGAGCAAGAAAAAAAACATCGCTATGGCAGCGTAAAACTCTTTACTTTTGAAAAAATTACTCATTAAAAATCCAATTTTAGAAAATGATTTTTGTCCAGCGCCGGAAATGCGTTGTAATTATAATCAAAGCGCTTCCCGGCTTCGAAAAGCTGCTTTCCTCTAAGCGCAATCATAGCAGCGTTATCGCCGCAGTATTCCAAGGAAGGAATTACTAACGATTTACCATATCTATTTGCAAGCAGCTGAAACGCATCCTTAACTCCTTGATTTGCAGCAACTCCGCCAACAACAGATATGGATTTTACATCAAAGTTTTTCAAAACATTTTCGGCATTTTTAATCAGTGCTTTAGCTACCGCATCTTGAAAAGCTTTCGCAATTTTCCGTTTATCTTCCAATGGTATTTTACCATCCGGAAAGTTTTCCTGAATAAATCTTAAGACGGAAGTTTTAACCCCGCTGAAAGAAAAATCGTATTCGTTTTTTGTACGAGCTACCGGAAATCGGATTTCACTCTTCTCCGCTTCGGAAGAAAACTGCTGTATTTTGGGACCTCCGGGATAACCGAGTCCCAACATTTTAGCTACTTTATCGAAAGCTTCTCCGGCCGCATCATCAATAGTGGAACCTAATTTATAGATTTCCAATTCACTCTTTACGAGAAGAAGTAAAGTGTGTCCGCCGGAGATCACAACGCCGAGGAAAGGAAACTGAGGTTTTTCATCCATTAAAAAACCTGAAAAAATATGCCCTTCGATATGGTTAACGGGAATAAAAGTTTTATTAAGTGAAAAGGACAATCCTTTGGCAAAAGAAAAACCTACCAATAAAGCACCGATTAAACCCGGTCCCGCAGTTGCCGCCACGACGTCAATTTCATCTTTTGTAATTCCCGCTGTTTCCAACGCTTGCTTGAAAAGAGGGGACACAATCTGCAAGTGAGCACGACTGGAAAGCTCAGGGACAACACCGCCGTACTGAGTATGAAAATCTTGTGAAGCAATTAAATTCGCTTTCAAAACGTCATCGGAAATTACCGCAACGGATGTTTCATCACACGAACTTTCTATTCCAATTATATTCATTATTAAGGGTTACCTTCAAAATCAAAGTTTGTACTAATTTTCACGAACTTGCTTTGTAAAAATACCGGGGTTCACTTAAACGAAAAAACGCTTTTGGTTACGTACCAAGCAAGTTCGGGATTTTCCTGAAAACGGCGCATTGAATATTCATACCACTTTTCGCCAAATGGTATATAAACACGAAGTTTGTGTCCATCTGCAACAATTTTATTTCTTAAGTCTTCTCTAACGCCGTAAAGCATCTGAAATTCGTAATTTCCTTCGGCAATATTTTTTTCGCGAAGCATTCCGTAAGCTTTGTTTATTAAAAACTCATCGTGAGTTGCAATGCCTACGTAATTACCATCTTCCAGCATCTTATCTAAAATTTTAAGATAATTTTTTCTGATTTCTTCCCGCGATTTGAATGCTATTTCGGCAGGTTCAACATAAATACCTTTGCAAAGTCTGTAATTAGTGCCGAGCAGATTAAGATTTTCCACATCGGAATAAGTCCGCTTAAGATAGGCTTGAACAACAATACCAACGTTAGAATACTTCTGATGAAGCCTTGTGAAAAGTTCAATCGTTAAATCGGTATAAGGGGAATCTTCCATGTCCAATCTAACAAAATTATTATATTCGGAGGCTCTTTGTACAAGCTCCTCAACAAGATTAAAACATACTTCCTTATTAATTGCCAATCCCAATGAAGTCGGTTTAATTGAAAGGTTTGCATTAAGCTTGTTCTTTTCAATCGATTCAAGAACTTCCATACAAGCTTTTTGCGTAGCCGTGGCTTCATCCAAGTTGGTAATAGCTTCGCCGAGAACATCGATAGTTGCTAATATTCCTTTGCCGTTTAAGTCGCGGGCAACATTCATCGCATCTTCCAAACGAATTCCGGCAACATATTTTTTTGCAAAAATATAAACAAAAGACTTAGGTAAAAGTTTAACGAAATTAACAATCATTCTGTTAATAATGTTCACAATTCATCTCCATAGTTAATCAGAAAATCAAATTCAATAAAAAAAATCGAAAGAACAAAACCATAAAGTCATAAACTCACAATTCTAAAATTACGAAATAATGGAGAAAGAGAAATAAAAATTTACGATTTCTTCAGTAGATTAATTACGAACAAAACGTTCTCAAAAAGATTTTCTTTCCCTTCATTATTAAAAAAAACAAAATCGGCAGCGGCAATTTTTTCTTTTTCATGTATTTGATTTTTAATTCTTCGAACAACTTCGTCCCTGGTTAGATTGCTCCTTTCCATCACTCTCGCTATTCTTGTTTCCTCGTCAGCAGTAATCACAAAAATATAATCAAACATATCTTCCATTTCAGCCTCAAAAATCAAAGCGGCTTCGGCTAAAACAACATCATTTGTGCCCAGAGCTTTTTCCATTTTGTAAGTTAAAGTTTTGATAACAACCGGGTGAACAATCGAATTTATTTTTTCTATTTTTTTCGGTGAAATAAAAATTTCGGAAGAAAGGAATTCCTTGTTGAGCATACCGTTCAGATAGGTTTCTTTCCCGAATTCCGCAACTAATTTTTCTTTCACGGAATCATTGGAATTCATTATATCTTTAGCAATCGCATCCGCATCAAGAACCGGAATGCCCTTACTACGCAAAAAATCGGCAACGGTTGATTTACCACTGCCGATTCCTCCGGTTAATCCGATTTTAATTTTCTTACTCATTTATTTTGCGAAAGCTATTTTCCGGACTTCTCTTATAACGGTAACTTTTATTTGTCCGGGATATTCCAAGTCATCCTGAATTCTCTGTGCAATATCGTATGCTAACTGATCTGAATAATCGTCGTCTATTTTATCCGGTTCAACAACCACTCGTATTTCACGTCCGGCTTGGATTGCATATGTTTTCGCTACGCCTTCAAATGAGTTGGCGAGATTTTCCAGATTTTCCAATCTTTTAACATAACTTTCAAGAGATTCTCTTCTTGCCCCCGGGCGTGCTCCGCTTATAGCATCTGCAGCCTGAACTAACGGAGCATAAGGACTTGTCATTTCAATATCGTCATGATGGCTACCGACGGCATTTACTACTATCGGATGCTCTTTATATTTTTTGGTCATTTCGTAACCGAGTAATGCGTGAGGTCCTTCAATGCTCTTATCGACTGTTTTTCCGATATCATGTAGCAAGCCGGCACGTTTAGCCATTTTAACATCTAATCCCAGCTCAGCAGCCATAAACCCTGTAATATAAGCAACTTCAATGCTGTGCTGCAATAAGTTTTGTCCGTAGCTTGAACGGTATTTCATCTTACCGATATGCCTGACAAGCTCCGGTCGAACTCCATGCAAACCAAGCTGAATTACAATATTTTCACCTTCTTTATAGATTTCATCTTCAAGTTCTTCCCTAACTTTGTCAACAATTTCTTCAATTCGTGCAGGGTGAATTCTTCCGTCGGAAATTAATCGTTCCAAAGCAATCCTTGCAATTTCGCGGCGGTATTGATCAAAGCCGGAAAGAATAACAGCTTCCGGAGTATCATCAACAATTACATCTATTCCGGTAGCAGCTTCAAAAGCGCGGATGTTGCGTCCTTCCCTTCCGATAATTCGTCCTTTCATATCATCGCTTTGAATCTGAACAACTGAAACAGTAGTTTCAACCGAGTGGTCAACCGCTGTTTTTTGAATTGCATTAATTACAATTTTCTGTGCTTCTTTTTTAGCATCAGCTCTTGCCTGTTCCCGAATATCCCGAATATACTGCTGCGCTTCGGTTTTAGCTTTGTCTTTCAGGTTTTCAATAAGCATTGCCTTAGCTTCTTCAGTGGAAAGTTGTGCAATCTTTTCCAGACGTTTATTTTGCTCAAGCAATATCTTCTCTAATCTTTCATTTTTTAATGCAACTTGTTCCTGCTTAATACTAATTTGATCGGCAAGTTCTTCAATCTCTTTTTCCCTTTCGGAAAGAACTTCCATTTTACGCTCAAGATTATCTTCCTTTTTCTCAAGTTGCTTTTCAAAATTACTTAACTTTTGTCTTCTTTTATTTACTTCGCTGTCAAATTCTTGTTTTTTCTTCAGCCATTCATCTTTAACTTCAAGAAGTTTTTCCTTTTTCAAATTTCTCGCTTCGGCTTCGGCATCCTTTATTATTCGGTCGCTTTCTTCCTTTGCCTTCTGAATACCGCTGGCACCCATCTTCGAGTTCATAATCCAGCCTAAAGCAAATGCAATTCCCGCAATTACAACTGAAACTATTAAATATACTAAATCCATAACTTCCTCCGTAAAATATCAATACGCGCTGTTAGTATCATATGAAGAACCTCTTCATGGTAATGTGGGTAATCGCCCGACGTTTTTTACTTCCACTGTCGCTGCAAAAGCGATTCCGTAAACGGAATGAGGCCTGTAATACGCGCCGTGAGTCAAAAACCCATGTTATGTTTGTTCGTTCTTCATTTTGCGAACTAACAGCGCGGAAAATTTATGATAATGGTTTTGGGGAAATGCCTTGTTCGGTTAAAAGAAGCTTCATTTTCTTTACTCTGTCGGTAGCCTGTATTGTAAATTCTCGGTACTTATTTTTCTCAACAAATAAATCATATGCAATATTCAGAGCAGCTAAAACCGCTATTGTTTCATTGGACTGCTCAGGTAAATCGTTCTTAGTATCAGTCATAATTTCATTAACATAATCAGCCAGTTCAGAAGCAACTTCTTCATTATCTACCAACAATGAATAATCTTTACCAAAAATATTTATTTTAAGCTTCTTTTTTTCAGACATTTGCCTTACATCCATCAAGATTTCAAATGAAAATCAATCTTTGTAATTAATTCATTGATTTGATTTTTCAAATTTTCTTTATCTTCCGCAATAATCTTTGTTTTTGCAGATTTATCTCTGCTTGTTTCAAACTGAGTAAGAGTTTCACGTAGTACTTCATTTTCTTTTTGAAGTTTTAAATTTTCTTCTTTAACTTTATCCAACTCTTCTTTGTAATCGATAGTTCTCTGAAACAACAAATAAACACTCTTTTCCAAACCGGAAAACTCATCTAAAAACAACTGATATGTTTTGTCTGCAGAATTCACTTAACTATCCTCTTAACTCAGCTCCGAATTGTTTTTTAATTTTATCAATAACGTTCCAAAAATCTTTGTCAACTTCTTCTTCTGTAAGCGTTTTGTTTTCATCATAGTATTCAAGTTTAAATGCAATGCTTTTTTTACTTTCGCCTAATGATTTATTTTCAAAAATATCAAATAGCTTGATATTTTTCAACAACTTACCTCCCGCTTTTTTAATAGCGCGTATCACTTCGTCACTATCAATATCTTTATTAAGAACAAAAGCCATATCACGATACACTTTAGGGTATTTTAACAAAGGCTTAAAAGAACGTCTTCTAACTTCCGATAAATCGGATAAAATCAATTCAAATGTAAAAACTTCTTGCTTAATATCAAATTCTTTTAGAAGATTATCTTTAAGTTTTCCACCGAACCCGATTTGCTTTCCATTTACTTTTAATTTGATACCGTAGTTATAATAATCGCTTTCCTTATTTTGATATTCAAATCGTACATTTGAGCCGGTAAACAATTTCGCTGCAAATAGCTCCAAATCCCCTTTCAAATCAAAAAAATCAAATTTAACCGGATTTGTTGTAAACCACTCTTTTTCTTCTTTAAATCCCGTAATTGCAAATAATAGCGATTCACTCTCTACAAAATCTTCAAAACTATTAATAGTTTCATTTACCTTATTAAAAATATGACCAATCTCAAACAACTTAAGATTTTCTTCTTTTACTTTCAGATTTCTCGAAATTGTTTGAAGCATACCGGGTAACAACGATGGACGCGTATGTGTCATTTCGCTGCTTTGCGGATTCAACAGTTTAATCGGTTTACCGAACATCTCTGCCGGTTTATCATTGAGCAAAGAATTTGTGATAATTTCATTATAGCCGAGAGCAACTAAAATTTCTCTTCCTTTTTCTTTTCCTTTCGTCTGGTCAACTTTCGGCTGAAGCGTAACTTGTACTTTTGCCACTTGCGGAATTTTATCGTAACCGTAAATTCTGGCAACTTCTTCGATTAAATCAATTTCCCTTTCAATGTCAGGCCGGAAAAGAGGAACCTCTACCATGACAAAATCATCCTCTTCAAGCACAAGCGTAAAATCGAGTTTTGTCATGATAAATCTAACGGTTTCGGGAGCTACTTCATAACCTAAAATTTTATTGATTCTTTCGTACCGAAGTTTGATTACTTTTCGTTCTAACTGCTTCGGATAAACATCAATTACTCCTTTAAGAACTTCACCTCCCGCAAGTTCAGCCATTAATGCCGCCGCTCTTTCGGCTGCCCAAATAGTGATTTCGGGATTAGTTCCTCTTTCAAAACGATACGAAGCATCGGTTTGTAATCCGAGTTGCTTTGCTGTTTTTCTGATTGAGGAAGGATTAAAATATGCGCTCTCAATCAGCACGTCCTTTGTCTGCTCGGTAACTTCACTGTTCTCGCCTCCCATTACACCGGCGACGGCAACAGGTTTTTCGGCATCGCAAATCATTAAATTATTACTTTTTAATTCTCTCTCTTTGGAATCAAGAGTTACAAATTTATCTCCGTCTCCCGCATTTTTAACAATAATCTTTTTCCCGGAAAGAAAGTTCAAATCAAAAGCATGAAGCGGCTGTCCGATTTCATAAAGCACAAAATTTGTAATATCAACAATGTTGTTTATCGGACGGAGACCAACTGCATTAAGCCTTTCTTTCAGCCAATCGGGAGATTCTTTTATTGTAACGTTTTTTACAATTTTTGCGGAGTAGCGGGGACAAGCATCACTATTTTCGATTTCAACGGAAGCTACCGACCGAGCATTTTCATCAGATTCATTCAGTTCAAATTCAGGAGTTTTAAGTTTCCTGTTGAACAACGCCGCCAAATCTCTTGCAATTCCAATATGACTTAAGGCATCAGGACGATTGGGGGTAATGGCAATGTCAAAAATCACATCGTCAAAACCTAAAACTTTCGATATTTCGGTGCCGGCAGTAAGTTTATCGTCAAGTACTAATATTCCCGTATGGTCATCGTTTATTTCAAGTTCGTCTCCTGCGCAAATCATTCCTTCGGAAACCGCACCTCTGATTTTAGCTTTTTTTATTTTAAATCCGCCGCCGGGTATAACCGCACCTACTTTAGCAAATGCTACTTTTTGTCCCGCAGCTACATTCGGCGCACCGCAGACAACGTCAAAAACTTGCTCGCCGTCGGAAACTTTACAAACCGATAATTTATCGGCGTCAGGATGTTTTTCACTTTTCTCAACGTAACCGACAACTATGTTTTCATATTTTTTCCTTAAGTCGATTACTTCATCTACTTCCAAACCGCTCGAAGTAAGTTTATCATCTACCTCTTCAACAGAAACATCGGAGAGATCTATATAATCATTTAACCATTTTAATGAAACTAACAATTCAAACTCCGCTAAAACTGTTCTAAAAATCTTTTATCATTATCAAAGAAAACTCTGATATCGTCAATGCCGTATTTAAGCATTGTCATTCTTTCGATTCCAAGTCCAAATGCGTATCCGGTATATTTTTCGGAATCTATTCCATTGAACTCAAGCACGTTGGGATCAACCATTCCGCAACCGAGAATCTCAAGCCATCTTCCCTCTTTCCCTTTCGGCTCCCACCAAATATCAACCTCCGAACTCGGTTCGGTAAACGGGAAAAAACTGGGACGAAATCTATATTTTACATCATCGCCGTAAAAAGTTTTTGCAAAGGAAACCAGCGTACCGAACAACTCGGCAAAAGTAACATCGGTATCAACGTAAAGTCCTTCAACCTGATGAAACAGGCAGTAACTTTTTGCACTGATTGCTTCGTTCCTGTAAACTTTTCCGGGAATTATTGCGCGGATAGGCGGCTCGGTTTTCTGCATTAATCTTGCCTGTACAGGAGAAGTGTGCGTACGCAGCAGAAAATTCGGATTTACGAAAAACGTATCCTGCATATCGCGGGCAGGATGATCGGGCGGAAAATTCAGAGACTCAAAATTAAAGTGGTCCGACTCTAACTCAGGACCTTCATATACCGAAAACCCGAGCGACTTAAAAATATCTTTAATTTCACGCAATGTTTGATTGAGAAGATGAACCGTTCCAATCTTCTGCTTTTTGGCGGGCAATGTTAAATCGATGTAATTTTCCATCGATTCGGATGATGATTTTAGTGCAGTATGCTTACTGCTGAAAATTTCCGTTAATTCACCCCTTACTTGATTCAAAAACTGTCCGACTTCAGGTTTTTCCTCTTTCGGAAGTTGTTTAAATTCTTCGAAAAGTGATGCAAAAACCCCTTTTCTGCTAAAATATTTTAAGCGGATTTCTTCCGCTTTTTCAACTGAATCCACACCTTTAAGTTCATCTAAAAGTTCAGCTTTTATTTTTTCAATTTTACTTAACATGGCTGCTACAAAAAGTTTTTAAAAAAGAATACCCTCGCGAGAATAGGGTTTTTACGCACTATTCCCGGAGGGTAAATATTAGTTACTTACAAATTTTACTATTTCAGCAAAAGCTTGCGGATTTTCAACTGCAAGATTGGCAAGAACTTTTCTGTTTACATCAACACCTTTTGTGTGCATGGCATTAATTAATTTCGAATAAGTTGTGCCGTTTTCTCTTGCGGCGGCATTAATCCTTACAATCCACAATCTTCTGAATTCTCTTTTCTTCAGTTTTCTGTGAGCGTAAGCATGTTGTAAGCCTTTCTCTACACTCCCTTTGGCGACAGTATAGACCTTACTGCGAGAGCCCCAGTAACCTTTAGCGGTTTTTAGGATTTTTTTCCTTCTTGCTCTCGAAGCTACACGATTGTTTGTTTTAGGCATTTTTTTTCCTCACTACTTTTGAATCATTATTTTTACTCTTTTCGAATCTGCAGCGGAAACTAAAGTAGCCTTTCTTAAGTTTCTCTTCCTTTTTGTAGATTTCTTGTTCAGGATATGAGACTTGTAAGCTTTATGTCTCTTAATTTTACCTGTACCTGTAACCTTAAAGGTTTTAGCTGCACCTCGATTGCTTTTCATTTTTGGCATAACAGTAACCCTATTTTTTTTTCTTTTTAGATTTTAAAGGCGAAACAATTGCATGCATTGTTCTTCCTTCGGATTTAATGTTTTGTTCCAATTTAGCATATTCTTCAAGTCGCTCGATAAATCTTTCAAGCAAATGCTGACCATGCTCTTTATATGCCATTTCCCTTCCTTTAAAGAAAACGGAAACTTTTACTTTATTACCTTCTTCCAAAAAACCTATCGCATGACGTAATTTAAAATCGAAATCATGCGTGTCCGTATTAGGATGTAACCTAATTTCTTTTAGCACTGTAACATGCTGATTTTTTTTCTGTAACTTTTCTTTCTTCTGTTGATCGTAAACAAACTTTCCGTAATTAATAATCTTACATACCGGTGGATCAGCCTGTGGCGCTATTTCTACTAAATCCAAATCATGTTCCTTGGCTTTGTAAAGCGCTTCTTTTGTGCTAACGACTCCAAGTTGTTTCCCTCCTTCATCAATCAAACGAACTTTGGGAACTCTAATTTCTTCGTTTACACGGTAACTAATTTTTGCGATACTTTCCTCCTAATTATTATTGAATCTTATTCTTAATTTCAGAATAAATTTTATCCGAAAACTCCGACAAACTCATTTTACCTAAATCGCCGGATTTATGTTTTCTAACGGAAACTTGGGATTCTGCAACTTCCTTTTCACCTACGATCAACATGTAAGGAACTTTTTGTGTTTCCCAATCTCTAATTTTATAACCAACTTTTTCGTTTCGTTCATCCAACTCAACTCGAATACCTTTGGAACGCAAAGCTTTTTTTACTTCGCTCGCGTAATCCAAAAAGTTTTGCGATACGGGAATAACAGCAACTTGAACGGGAGCCAACCAAACAGGGAATGCGCCTCCGTAATGCTCAATCATTACTCCCATAAATCTTTCCAAAGAACCGAGCAATGCACGGTGCACCATAAACGGTCTGTGCTCTTTGCCGTCTTCGCCAACATAATTCATGTCAAAACGTTCGGGAAGATTGAAATCGAACTGAATTGTGCTCATCTGCCATTCGCGATTTAGAGCATCTTTAACCTTAATATCAATCTTCGGTCCGTAAAAAGCTCCGCCGCCTTCATCAATTTCGTAATCAAGATTTTCATGTTTGAGAGCATTTTCCAACGAGAATGTTGCCTTTTCCCACAAATCGTCATTTCCGGCAGCTTTTTCAGGTCTTGTAGAAACATAAAACTTAAGTCTCTCAAATCCAAAAGATTTCCAAATAAAGAGTGAAAATTTAATTACATCGATAATCTCGGATTCAATCTGGTCGTGAGTACAAAAAATATGCGCATCATCCTGTGTAAAACCTCGTACACGCAATAGTCCGTGGAGGACTCCGCTTTTCTCATATCTGTAAACCGTACCAAGTTCAGCCCAGCGTAAAGGCAAATCGCGGTAAGAACGTTTGCTTGATTTGTAAATCATAATGTGAAACGGGCAGTTCATCGGTTTTACGTAATAATCCTGCTCGTCAATCTGCATCGGGGCGAACATATTTTCCTTAAAATGCTTTAAATGTCCGCTTGTTTCCCACAGCCAACTTTTACCGACATGCGGAGTATAAAGTAATTCATATCCGGCATCAAAGTGAGCATCTTTCCAAAAAGTTTCGACTTCATTTCTAATTCTTGCTCCTTTCGGATGCCAATAAATTAGTCCGGCGCCGGCTTCTTCGTGAATACTAAACAAATCAAGCTGTTTGCCTAACTTACGATGGTCACGTTTTTTAGCCTCTTCCAGCATTTCAAGGTGTTCTTCAAGCATTTTTTTCTTGGGGAACGATATTCCGTAAATTCGCTGCAATCTTTCCCTTTTTTCATCTCCTCTCCAGTACGAACCGGAAAGGTTAAGCAATTTTATATATTTAATTTTACCGGTTGAAGGAACATGCGGTCCCGTACATAAATCGGTAAAATCGCCTTCGTCATAAATACTAATAACTTCATTTTCATCGTCTAATTCGCTAAGTATTTCCAGCTTGAAGTTATCCCCTTTTTGTTCAAAGAATTTAACCGCTTCAGCTTTCGGTAATTCTTTACGTTTAAAAGGATTATCCTGTTTGGAAAGCTCAACCATCTTTTCTTCGATTTTTCTCAAATCATCTTCGGTTAACTGCGTATTAACATCAATATCGTAATAAAAACCGGTTTCAATAGCAGGTCCGACACCGAACTTAGCTTCGGGATGAAGTGCTTGTATTGCATGAGCCATTAAATGAGAGGTGGAATGCCAGTAAGCATGACGACCTTCCGGATCGTTAAAAGTTAAAATCGCCACTTCGGAATTTTCGTTAATCGGAGTGTTTAAATCCTTAACTATTCCGTTAATTTTGGCAACTAAAGCCTCTTTAGCTAATCTCGAAGATATTGATTGGGCAATCTCCAGAGGAGTTACGCCGGCAGCAAATTCTTTGGTTGAACCATCAGGTAATGTAATTTTTATCTTATTCATTTCAATTTTCATATATAAAAAAAAACGGAGTAAACTCCGATTTGTTCGTGGGTTCTAGAGGAGTCGAACCTCTGACCTTCTGCACGTCAAGCAGACACTCTAACCAACTGAGCTAAGAACCCGCGGAAATAATTGACAACGGGGAAACTCACGACATATTGACAATTATACTTTCCAAATTCGTTTTAAAATGTACCGAGGGTCGGACTCGAACCGACACGGGAGAAAACTCCCACAGGATTTTAAGTCCTGTGCGTCTACCAATTCCGCCACCCCGGCAAAACGAATAACAAATATAAAAAGAACTTTTTTCTTCTGCAAACAGAAGTTTATTTTTTCGATTTAAGATTTTAAAAATACGGATTTTTTTTATAATCTTTCAAAGAATTTTATTAAAAATTTTACTCTTTCTCGATTTTAAACTTATTCTATATTCATCTTACATAATTCGAAATCAAATAACACACCGATGAAACGGATTTTTACAAAATAGCACCGATAAAAACATTTCACAAAAAAAATAATTTATTCAAAGGAAAATCATCTTTCGAAACTTTATTTATCAATCTGTCGGGAGTGCGACTTTGTTTATCAATTATTAGTTTCTTCCACTTTATCATAAAAGTTACCGAGCACATCTATTGCATCACGCGGGATAAAAAAATTAAATCGATGATACCCTTCCATATCGATATAAGCTTTTCTCGTAGCAATTATCTCTTCTACAAGCGGGCGTGGAACTCTAAAAAATACAGTTTCCGAAACTCCTTTAACTCCTTCGGCTTGAATAACAGGACGTCTGTCTATTGTGCAATTTTGTTCGTATCCGTCAATACTTAGTTTAACACTTTGAATCCTCGGAATGTAGCCATAATTAATGAACTTTAATGCAAAGACAAATTTATCTCCTAATTTGTCTTTTTCATAAGTATATTGTGCGTATATTTCAAATGGAATTTCGTTTGACGGAGGCTTCAAATAAAACATGTCAGTTGCTACGGTGTAGTAATTATCTGCATTATTTTTCATTTTTTTTGTAATTTTTACACTATGAGAACATCCGCTGAAAATCAATAGAATCAGAAAAACTAAAATCGGGGAAGTATTTTTTACAATTTTCATTTAATCGAACCTTAATTGTTTTTTAATAAATGTCTCTTAATTTTGTGTGTTGTTGTTTTTTCAAACTCTTGTTCCCGAATTTCAAATTTTTGAATCCTTTTGTAAGCAGTTAATAGTTGGTTAACCGCCTCAACTTCCGTTTTTATTTTATCATGAATCAGTTTTTCGGAAACTTGTTCGCCAAGTTCTTCCGCATATTTCATAAAGGCTTCCGCATCTGGTACAATCTGAGCCGTAATCAATTCACCCTGCTTTACATCACTTGTACCGATAACAGCCGACTCCAATATAAACGGGCTTCTGTTGAGCAGTTCCTCAATTTCCTCGGGAAAAACATTTTTACCGTTTTTGGAAATAATTACGTTTTTGGCACGACCGTTAATGTGGAGAAAACCATCTTCATCGATAAATCCCATATCCCCGGTTTTAAACCAACCCTCTTCAAAAGTTTCTTCCGTAAGTTTATGATTTTTATAATAACCTTTCATTACATTCGGACCTTTTGCAAAGACTTCTCCTACACCTTCATCATTAGGATTATGAATTTTCAATTTCACACTCGGCAAAGGAAGCCCGGCGGCATCATCCTTAAAGGCATCAAGTCTGTTAACAGTAAGTATCGGAGAAGTTTCCGTAAGGCCGTAACCCTGAAGAAAGTTAAACCCGAACTGTCTCAAACCTTTAGCTACTTCAGGATCGGGAGCGGCACCCCCGGCAATGAATATTCTGATTGAACCGCCAAACTTCTCGTGAACTTCCTTAAACACTTTTCGTTTTACATCCTTAAGTCCGATTTTTTCAACTACTCCGGTAATGCTTTGCAGAACAGGCACAATTATTTTCTTGGTTTTATCCGATTCGATTGCTTTCATAATACCCTTGTACATCTTGTCGAACAGAAGCGGAACGCCTAGCATTAAAGTTGCGTGAACTTTGTTCATATCGTCAACAATTGTTTTAAGAGAGCGGGAGTAGTGAACAGACGAGCCGCTGTAAAGCGGACAAAGCATTCCGCACGTACATTCGTAAGTGTGATGAATCGGGAGAACGGAAAGGAATCTATCTTGGGGAAGCATCTGAATCATTGCCAACATATCATGCAAATTTGAGATAAGATTTTTTTGAGTCAGCATTACCCCTTTTGCATGTCCGAGCGAACCGGAAGTGAAAATGATTTCTCCGACATCCTCATTATCTATTGCAGGGAAATCGGATACATCCGCGTCATGTTCATTATCAATTAACTCTTTCATAATTTCAAATTTTTCGTTCTTGTCGGTTTCGTCCATACAAATAAAGGCTTTAATACGCTTAAGTGCAAAATGTTCTTCGGAAAAAAGTTGTGTGAATGTATCGGTAAAAATAACCGCTTCGGCATCGGATTCGTGAATGATGTTTAATATTTCACTGTCGTGTAAGTTTTTATCGATAGGCACAACAACCATATTAAAAGAAGTTATTGCCAAATAACTGATTGCCCATTGTACACGGTTTTCGCCAATCAAAGCAACGTGAGTTCTTTCCGGTATATCAAGATTTCTTATTGCCTTGCCGAAGCGGAGTACGTTTTTGAGAAGTTCATTATATGAAACCTTTGAGATAGGAGTATTCTTCAAATCTTCAAGAGCTAATTTATCTCCGAATTTCCGAGCCGAATTAATAACCAACTGCTGAAGATTTTCGTACCAAGGGACATCATAATATTTAACAGGTTTCATTTTTTCTTCTCCTAATAAAAAAATTTATTTAAGTTTATTAACTTAATAAATCTACGGAAAAATTATGAAATCTTACGACCCGAGAATGCACACTGCCGAACATATCTTAAACGGTACAATGGTTAAGATGTTCGGAAAAGGAAGATCGTTCAGCGCCCATATCGAAAAGAAAAAATCGAAGTGCGATTATAAAAATTTTAATCGCAATCTCAACAGTGATGAAATTACCGAACTTGAAGAACGTATAAACAAAGTAATTAAAAAACATCTGGCTGTTACCGAAACTTTTCTTGATTTTGACGAAGCCGTTAAAAGTTTTGATTTATCGCGCTTACCGGAAACGAGCAACAATAAAATTAGGATTATTAAAGTCGGCGATTATGATGCGTGCCCCTGCATCGGCAACCATGTTGCCAACACTCGCGAAATAGGAAATTTCAAAATTATTTCAACTGATTTTAAGAATGATATTTTAAGAATAAGATTCAAATTGTCTGAAGTTATTAATGAAAAAAGTTAAAAAATTTCCACAAGTTAGTGCATTCAAATATAGCATCCCATTTTGGGGATTAGCTTTAGTAATGTTGTCTTTCTCTTTCACTGTTACGGAGAATAAAATTATGATAAATCAATCAAATGAAATTATTATTGATTCCGATATGAATTTTGAACAAGCGGTTGCCGGGTTGAACTTTCCGGATAAAATAAAGAGGGAGCTTTCTATTGTGAAAATTAAATATTTCGGGTTCGATAAAAAAATTCACCAAGGGGAACTTATTGTAAATCGTAAAGTTGCCGATGAAGTAAAAGTTATTTTCATGAAACTTTTATCTGTAAAATTTCCGATAGAGAAAGCAATTCCAATTTCCGCTTATGGCTGGAACGATGAGAAATCAATGTCGGACAATAACACTTCGGCGTTTAATTACCGCGTAATAAAAGGAACGGACCGCTTATCAAAACATTCATTCGGTTTTGCAATCGACATCAATCCGTTACTAAATCCGTATGTAAAAAAACATTCCGTTGAACCTGAGGGTGCAGTCTATAATCCCGAATTAAAAGGAACAATAACGAACAACTCCGAAATTGTAAAAATCTTCAAATCATACGGATGGAACTGGGGAGGTAATTGGAATAAAGGAAAAGATTACCAGCATTTTGAAAAAGCGACAACTCCATAAAAAGTTTTGTAATCCTACTTTTTAATAATCGCAAAGAGTAAAAATAATGCCCAGTGCGGTTGTAATATATAAACCTTCTGTTGATTTGAACCAAACTTTGCGCTCAAAAACTTCGGGTAATTCACCCTCTTTTGCAAGCGAGTAAACTATATTGGCGCCACCGTATAAGGTAGCATTTAGTGCTGATGAAATTGAGAATAGCGCTCCTACAGATATTAGGATGAATCCGAACGTACCAAGGGACGGTTTTGCCGCAATTGCAAGTGCATTATCCTGAGCTGCAATTAACGTTTTAATCGGTAAGTTACCTACTATTCCGATACTGTAATAAATCGCTTTCGGAACATTTTTCTGCGGATTTTTTGTTTTCAAAAGTATTTGTTATTAAGTGGAATCTTAACTATTTCTCATGATTTTTATCTTCAAATAAAGATTAATAAATATTTTAGATAAATGATATTTTACGATATTAGTCCTCATGACCAAATATCCACTTCCCAATCTGTTCTTCAACTTCCTTAATCTTCTTATTAACAGCTTCAACTCTCTTGTGCTCAATAACATTCCCTGCTAATATCTCAACAATCATATTATTTTGCTCAAGCAGAATCGTAAACATATTTGCAATCATTTCCTTATCCGAACTTTCCATCCAAAACCCCGCGAATTAATTATTTGAGAAAATAAAAATAATCAAAAATTATTGTTTAAAAATTTTTAATCCAACCATCGATTTATATTTATTATTCATCATTCATAAACGTGGTCAGCCCACCAACAAATCCATAATGTAATGCACACAATTCGACTTATAACGGTCTCGGCGATGCGTAGTCCCGATTCTTTTCGGGATTGTTAATAGCCAATGTCAGGCACTGGCTTTCATTGACTTCTATATATTTCTCTTTCAAATTTGCTACAATTTTTATTTTTCTTGGTGCGTTGGCAAAGCATACTCTTTTGCAATTTTTGGTTTAAGCATTTTCTCGTGCGAATTGCAAATGTGTATGGCTTTTAGCGTTGGCTTCATTATGGTCTTGTTATTCCGTTTATAAATGTTTCTACAAATCCTAAAATTTTATCAGTTACTCTTTCCGCTACTGTTTTTCTTTCTTTTAAACTCGGTCTTTTATTCATCATTCCAATAATTTCGTCTCTTAGCGGTTTCTTTTCTGTAAACAAATAATTTCCGATTACTTCCTGTAACTTTTCAGAATCCAAGTTTTCCTCTTTACTTAGTTTTTCTAAAGCTAAAATTCTTGCTTTGCTCCAATAATTCTCAAACTCTTCCGGTATATTATCAGAATCTTTAATTTCAGGTAAATTTTCCTTGATAAACTTTTCTATTAATTCTCGTTTGCTACGCATTTTTGCATCGCCAGTGAGCAGGTCAATTATTGCTTTTTTCTGATTTTCGTATTCTTCGTCTGTTGAATCTTTTAGTTTGGCAAGTAGTTTCAAAATGTAAGCTACATTTATTTCATCTCTGTGAATTAATTCCAATTCAAAATCAATATCGTTTAGAATTGATACTTTTTCTTTCTGATTATGGCTTTTCGCTTTATCGTAAAGGTCAAGATATTTGCTTTTGTAATCCTCGAAACTTTGTTCTTCCATTGACAAATCAGAGAAATCAAATTCAGTAAATGTTGACAATACATTTTTCAAACGCATTAACTCTCTAAACGCTTTAATAAATTCAAGTTCCTTTTCTTCGTCTTGTAAATCGTTTACGCTGTTTACCGTTGGTGTAATTTGCAACAATGCAATAAATGCCTGATTGAATTTTGCAACATATTCTTCATAGGGCTGCATTATTATTTCATCTTTGGCATTGATGTTTGAAAATAACGAAATAGCTTCGTCAGTTGCTCCTTTTAAGTTTCGGAAGCAAACAATATTTCCTTGTGATTTTAATTCATTTAAAATTCTATTGGTTCTTGAATACGCTTGAATTAAACCGTGGTATCTTAAGTTTTTATCAACATAAAGTGTATTTAGTGTTTTGCTATCAAAACCGGTTAAAAACATATTTACTACTAACAAAACATCTATTTGTTTATGCTTTACACGTTTTGCTATATCGTTGTAATAATTATAAAAACTCCGACTATCTTTTGTTGTGTAATTAGTATTGAATTGTTTATTGTAATGACCTATAAAATCTTCAAGATAATCTCTTGAATGTTGATTCCCATATTCCGTTTGTGGTTCGGCAGCAATGTTTAATTCCGGTGAATCAAATTCATCATCAATAATAACATTTCCAACGGCATCTTTATCGTCTTCGTTTGCTTGATACGAAAAGATTGTTGCCAAACGTAAATTATGTTGCCCTGCTTCCTTTTTCTTATGAAACAGTTTGTAATATTCAATTAAAGTATCAACGCTTGATACTGCAAAAATGCTTGTAAACTCTCGGCTGTGTGTTTTTCTGTTATGATTGGCAATAATGTAATCGGTAATATTATTTAAACGCTCGGGGGCGTTCATTACTTCGGCTTCATCAATGGCTTCTACTTCAATATCTACAATGTGATCTTTCTTTTTGAAAGTGCTAATATATTCAATAGAGAATTTTAACACATTTCCATCTCTGATTGCATCTGTAATTACATATTTGTGCAAAATCTTATCAAAAAGCATTGATGTTGTTCGCCTTCCATATTCATTTGTTCCGGCATTCTTTTCAAAAATTGGTGTTCCTGTAAAACCAAACATTTGGCTATTCTCAAAGAAGTTTTTTATTTCCTCGTGAGTTTTCCCAAATTGCGAACGGTGGCATTCATCAAATATGAAAACAATGTGTTTTTCTTTCATTGTTTCCATTCTAATTAAATATCTTTTTTTGCTGATAGCGGTGTTTAACTTCTGAATTGTGGTAACAATCAATTTATTGTCGCCAACCATCTGCTTTACAAGCGTATTTGTATTATTTGTTCCGTCAATACTTCCTTTGCTGAAAGCGTTAAATTCCTTGGTAGTTTGATAATCCAAATCTCTACGGTCAACTACAAATACTACTTTATCCACTTTGGGCAAGTTGGTTAAAATTTGAGCCGCTTTAAAAGATGTTAGTGTTTTTCCCGAACCTGTTGTATGCCAAATATAACCGTTATTAATACTGTTTTTTGCTCTATCAATTATTGCCTCTACCGCATAAAACTGATAGGGGCGAAGAACCATTAAAATTTTATCCGATTCGTGAATAACAATGTATTTTGTTATCATTTTAGA
>CAZMZM010000006.1:0-65180 GCA_964570865.1 uncultured Melioribacter sp. | reverse complement strand
ATTTATTGATTTTGTTTTAAGTAAGTATGTTGAAGCGGGCTTTGAAGAATTAGCTCAAGAAAAACTGCCGATATTATTAACGGCAAAATATGAATCGTTGGAAGACGCGATGAAAATATTGGGTAATGTTGAAAATGTAAGTTCTCTGTTCATTGAATTTCAGAAGCATTTGTATGATATAAAAGTAGCGTAATGAAAAGAATAGCCAACCCGAACAGATAGTTAAGCCACTACTTAAGATATAATAACTCAAAATCAAAAGGGGGAAAATTTAGAATGAATATCTCGTTGTTCTGTTGTAATAACCTTCAAAAAATTGAAAGATACAAGATTTAGCATTTTTTCTTGATTAATATTTCCTCCCTAAATTGACACAAATTCTCAATTCTCCATTTTCAATTCTCCATTCTCAATTGCGTTCAATCCGAAACTTTTTTATAATTAATAATCCCTTTTTGTCATATTTACTTTGATATTATACGTAAGAGTAAATATCTTTAACCTTTTAATTTTTTAAAATATTAGGAACAGTATGATTTACATAAAAGACTTAGATAAACATGTAGGCGAAACGGTTACTCTCCGTGGCTGGCTATTCAATAAAAGATCGAGCGGTAAAGTAAAATTTTTGATTTTGCGCGACGGAACAGGGTATTTGCAATGTGTAGTTTTCAAGGGGAATGTTACTCCGGATGTTTTTGATGCAGCCGATCATATGGGGCAGGAAACTTCGTTTGAAATTACCGGTACTATAAAAGAAGAACCCCGAGCGATCGGCGGTTATGAAATGGATGCTTCTGATCTGAAAATTATCGGGAAATCTGAAAATTACCCGATTACACCCAAGGAACATGGGGTTGAGTTTTTAATCGATCACCGCCATTTATGGGTGCGCTCAAAACGTCAACATGCGATTCTTAGAATCCGTCATCGTATTGTAAAAGCTATTCGCGACTTTTTCGATGAACGAGATTTTACTCTTTTTGACGGTCCGATTATTACTCCAAATGCCAGCGAAGGAACTTCGACTCTTTTTGAAACTCCTTATTTTGATTTAGGGAAAGCCTATCTGACACAGTCAAGTCAGTTGTATGCCGAAGCCGGTGCAATGGCTTTCGGAAAAGTTTACACTTTCGGACCTACATTTCGCGCCGAAAAATCGAAGACAAGAAGACACTTAACAGAGTTCTGGATGGTTGAACCTGAAATGGCGTTTTACGATTTGGAACAGGATATGGATTTAGCTGAAGAGTTCTTGGAATATATTGTAAAATCAGTACTCGAAGATAGAGCGGAAGAATTAAAAACTCTGGAACGGGATACGAGCAAATTGGAATCAGTTGTGCGTCCTTTTCCTCGTGTTTCGTATGATGAAGCTGTTGAAATATTACACAAAAACGGAAGCGATTTTGAATGGGGCGATGATTTTGGCGCTCCGGATGAAGCGATAATCTCGAACCAATTCGACCGTCCCGTTATGGTGCATCGTTATCCGGCTGCCGTTAAAGCCTTTTACATGAAACGCGATCCCGAGAATGAAAAACTTGCACTCGCTGTTGATGTACTTGCACCGGAAGGTTACGGCGAAATAATCGGCGGAAGTCAACGCGAAGATGATTACGATGTTTTAGTAAGCAGAATTAAAGAGCATAACTTACCAATGGATTTTTTCCAATGGTATTTGGATTTAAGAAAATTCGGCTCTGTTCCTCATAGCGGTTTCGGACTTGGACTTGAACGAACAGTTGCCTGGATCTGCGGAATAGAACATCTTCGCGAAGCAATTCCGTTCCCTCGGATGATTTACAGAAATACACCCTAATTAATTGACAATTGATAATTGACAATTGATAATGAATTTTGGTTCTGATGCTGTTGGAGATTTTTTTGTTGGATTTTATATAAAGTTGTACGGTTACACTATCATTAATTAATTAAGGATTTAAAATGAAAAAATTATTACTACTGGGTTTGCTTTTCTTTGTAGTGGCTTCCTTCTCGGAGACAAAAGTTTTCGCTCAGGAAGCTAACCACGCCGGAGTCGTTAAGCAAACGCAAGTTGTGGAAAACCAAGCCGAAGCAACAAGCGGCGAGGAGGAAGAAGGGGAGTTGCCTTCAGGTTGGATGGTAATTCCTTTTATTGTTTTATTGGGGATGATTGCAACAGGTCCTCTTTTCTATCAGCATTTCTGGGAAAAATATTACCCGTTAATCGCTGCATCATTGGGCATTATTGTTGTCCTCTACTATATTATTATTTTGCAGAATTTTCATAGTCTGCTTCACACGACAGCTGAGTATATTTCCTTTATTGCTCTGCTCTCATCATTATTTGTAGCTTCAGGCGGCATTTTAATCAAGATTGATAAAAAATCAACTCCAATGTTAAATGTTGCCATGCTTTTCATCGGAGCTGTATTGGCTAACATTATCGGTACAACCGGCGCTTCAATGGTTTTAATTCGTCCCTTTTTGCGTGTTAACAAGGGTAGAGTAAAACCATATCAAATTATATTTTTTATCTTTCTCGTAAGTAATATTGGTGGTGCACTTACGCCTATCGGCGATCCTCCGTTATTTATGGGATTTTTGAAAGGTGTCGATTTTTTCTGGGTAATTGAACATGTTTGGATTATTTGGTTGCCTACTATTTTGTTGCTTCTTGTTATCTTTTATTTATTTGATGTTAGAAATAAAGATGAAAGTGAGTCTTCTCAATCCTATTCCGGAAAGATCGAAATTATCGGATTAAAAAGTATTTGGTTCCTCGTAATCATATTAATTTCTGTTTTTATTGATCCTAACGTAATAAGTTGGGTACCCGACTTAATGCCGTTCCCGGTAGGAATTAGAGAAATAATAATGTTTGCTGTTGTCTATTTCTCGTTCCGCTATGCTGATAAGGAAGCGCTTAAAGGAAACGAATTTGAATGGGAACCGATTAGAGAAGTTGCTTATCTCTTTATCGGAATTTTTTGGACAATGGTTCCTGCTCTTCAACTTATTGCACACGAAGCTCATGCATTCGGAAGTCAGCTTGACGCAGGTGTCTTTTACTGGGCAACCGGTGCGCTCTCCGGTGTATTGGATAATACACCTACTTATGTTAACTTCTTCAGTGCCGCATTCGGTAAATTCGGTTTAAATCCTGATTCGATAAAAGATGTTAAATTCTTTATGGAAAATCATTCGCTCTATCTTGAAGCAATTTCTGTTAGTGCTGTATTCTTTGGTTCACTTACTTATATTGGTAATGGTCCTAACTTTATGGTTAAATCAATTACTGAAAGCGCCGGCGTTAAAATGCCGAGTTTCTTTGCATATATAATTAAATATTCCCTAATAATATTAGTACCGGTATTTGCTTTGGTTTGGTACGTATTTTTCTTTGGGAGAGGATAATATGAAAAAATTAGAAGATGTATTAAAAGAGAAAAACCACGGTTTATGTTACGGCAACAGAATACTTTTGCCTTTTAATGCAATGGTATTAAAAGTAGCTGTAGCAGGTAAAGTTTATACAAACTTTTGTTCAAAAGCCAAACATGGTGTTTTAATTAATCATAAAGATACTTTTACGGAAATGTATTTACTTGATTTCAGCGATTTAAAATCCGAGCTTTCAGATTACGACTTAATTAAAGTTGTTATGGTTGAAGACGGCAAAGATGTTTTTGATTTTAGTAATCATAAACGTCTTGATTTTAAAATCGGAGAAAATCACATGGTTACAATTGAAGAAATGAGTGAAGATGTTCTTTTTGTTGAATAGTAGTTCATTAATTTAATTTCAAGCCGCTAATTTAAAGCTATTAGCGGCTTTTTTAATTTTAAAGTGGGGAAAGTAACCTCAAAGATTTATAGAAACAAATCTTTAAGTAAAAAAAATGCGGATTTTGTAATCGTATAGTCAGTAGGAATTTCCTTTATTTTCCATCGGTAGATTTTTATGTTTAAAACGCAATGATTAACAATTAATTATTAATTTTGTAGTAATTAATATTTTAAAAGAGGCAATGATATGATACCTTTATTTACAGCTAAACAGAATCGTCTTGCAGACGCTTATGCAGTTGATATTCTCGGACTGCAAGGTCCAATGCTAATGGAAAACGCTTCCCGTTCCGTTTTTCTTGAAATACTTAAAGAATTTCCTGAAATTAATAATTCTATGTCAATCGGAATCTTAACCGGCAAAGGGAACAACGGCGGAGACGGTTTTACAACTGCTCGTCATTTTATCAACAATGGATTTTTTGTTAAAATATTAGCTTTAGCGGATGATAAAACATTAAAAGGGGACGCTTTGCTGAATTTTAATGCAACAAAAAATTTACTGAAGCAAACAAACTCCGGTGAGATTATACTTTACAAATCTTCACGTGACTTAAATAAACTGAATGATTGTTCAGTAATTATTGACGCTATGTTAGGGACGGGAGCTACGGGAAAGTTAAAATCCCCTTATGATAAAATTATCTCAAAGGCAAACGAATTTAACGCAATTCGCGTTGCCATTGACGTTCCCAGCGGATTAAATGCAGATACCGGTAATGGTGATATTATTTTTGATGCCGATTTAACAGTTGCTTTAGGTGGATATAAACAAGGATTGTTTTTTGAAAAGGGAAAAGCTTTTTCCGGAAAAGTAGTAAAGGGGTACATTGGAATCGGAGAAGAATACTTTGAATCGCAGCAGAGCGGTGTTTATTTGATTGAACCTGAAGACGCATACGAAGCTTTACCGGTTAAGACTGTTGAGCTAAATAAATATTCCGCTGGAAAAGTTTTAACTATTGCCGGTTCAGGTAAATATGTCGGCGCTGCAATTTTTTCCGCTTCTTCCGTTTTCTATTCCGGCAGTGGAGCATCTTTGTTGGCTGTTCCTAAAAATGTGAGAAATTATTTCCATGATGAAAATATCGGGTTGATTTTTATTCCGTATGAAAATGGGAATAAAGAATTCTTAACACCTTCTGATTTGGCAGATTTCGGGGATAAAACGGAATGGGCTGATGTAGTTACAATTGGTCCCGGATTAGGAAGAGAAGAGGAAACGCAAGAAGCTGTTTTACAATTGCTTGAACAATTGAAAGGGAAGCCGGTTGTTTTAGATGCCGACGGACTTTATCCTATGCGTAACGGAGGATATAAAAAACAAAATCTGAAAAATTTTATATTAACTCCGCATCAAAAAGAATTTTCCGATTTGCTGGGAATAACTCTCCAAGAACTCAAGTCGGATGTTTTAAAATATGGAAGTGAGTTCGCAATAGAAACCGGAGCTTATCTTGTGTTAAAAGGCGCTCCCACAATAATATTTAATCCCGAAGGTGAAGCGTTTATTAATACAACCGGAAATGCCGGAATGGCGAAATTCGGAAGCGGAGACGTATTAAGCGGTGTTATTGCGTCGTTTTTAGCTCAAAGCAAAAATCATGAAGATGCAGTAATTGCAGGAGTTTATATTCACTCTCTATCAGCCGATTTGCTTCGTCCCGATAAGACAATATTTGGTTTTACCGCAAAAGATATTATGTTAAACATACCACACACTATTAAGTTTTTAGATGCGTCGGTTATATAGTATTATTGCGGAAAATCCGCGCAAGTTTATTTTGCGCCCATTAATCTTTTATTGGGCGCTCATTTTTACTCTTACAACTTTACCCGGAAATGTGATAGTTAACTCGATTAAACTCAGTGATAAAGTTGAGCACATCCTTGCTTATTTTGGACTTGCTTTTTTATTGATGTTTTTCTTCCGGTTTTTCAAGTCGCATTATTTAATTTTAAAGAGATTATTTTTTACGCTCATCATTGCAATATTATATGCCGGATTTGATGAAATCCACCAGTTAGTCATCCCGAAGCGCCAAGCTGACTTTTTGGATTTTATTGCTGATACGCTTGGTGCAATTTTAGGTATTTTCGTTGCTGAATTAATTATTTACTTCGGTGATAAAAACTTAAAGCATAAAAAAAATAGTTTTGAGATTTAATATTCTATTCTGGACGTTGAAATTATTTATTAACTTTTTGGATTTTCTAATGAATGTGGGATGTTCCTCTTTTGTATTTCGAAATATTTCTGCTTTATAAACTCAAGTTCATTTAGCATGGAGAAACATCGACCTATTACTTGGTGATTGATAATTTTCTTTGTTGGCAGATACTTCCTAATCCTTAGCCGAAGAATTTCGAATTTTAGGAACTCTCTAAACAAGAGTGTCATTAATAACACTGTCAAGATATGCTTTATATTTGATAAAATTATAACATTTTTTTTAGCGGCATTTATTATCTGTTTGAGAATGAATCCAAAAAATATTCTTATTTTGTTTTATTAAGTAACAAGAAAAAATGTAAAAATTATTTTCTATTTAATTGAAAAACACATTTTTTTATGTTATTTTTCTCAACTATGTCAAAAAATTTAATCATAGCGATAGATGGTCCCTCGGGCTCCGGAAAAAGTACGATAGCGAAATATTTAGCAGATCAGATAAATGCTACATATATTGATACCGGTGCTATGTATCGTGCAATAACTTTTGCCGCAATGGAAAAGGGAATTGAGGATGATACAGATAAGGTTATTGAACTTGCTCGTAATGCTAAAATTGAAATAAAATATGAAAACGGTACTACACGAGTTTTTATTGATGGCAAGGAAGTAACGGATAATATTCGTTCCGCAGCAGTTAATAACAAGGTTAGTGATATCAGCACGATTCCCGAAGTTCGTGAAGTATTAGTACGTATCCAGAGGGAGTTGGGTAACCGTGAAACGGTAGTTGCCGAAGGACGCGATACATCGACAATCGTTTTCCCTGATGCCGATATTAAAATTTATTTGACGGCTTCATTGGATACACGCGCCGAAAGAAGATTAAAAGAATATCTTGATAAAGGTGTGGAAATTACACTTAGCGAAGTTAAGGCAAACTTAGCTAATCGCGACAGAATTGACAGCGGTCGAAAAGTCAGTCCTTTAACAAAAGCCGATGACGCTTTTGAAATTGACTCAACTTCTATGACAATAAATGAAGAATTAAAATTTTTATTAGATAAAATCAGACACAGATTAGACGAAGATTAATTTAAAACAAAACAAACTATTTTAAGTAACTAATGTTAAAATAAATGTATTTGCTCGCTAATTTTTTAATAGTTTGTAATTAGAGAGTCTATTTGGAGGATTAATGTCCGAAGAACAATTAGCAAAACAGGATGCCGGCAAGTTAATAACTGACGAAGGCTATACTCCTGAAGAAATTGCTGAATTTGAACAACTAATTAACGCTTCTTTTCATGATATTAAAGAAGGCGAAATTATTCAAGGTACTATCCGCGGATTCGATAAAGATAATGTTGTGATTGATGTTGGTTTTAAATCGGATGGTACAATTCCAAAATCTGAATTTGCAAGTACCGAAGAGATTAAAATCGGAAATACCGTTGATATAGTTATCGAAAGTGTAGAAGATAACGAAGGTAATCTTGTAATCAGCAAAAAACGCGCAGACTTCCTTAAGGTTTGGAACACAATTATCAACGCTTTTGAAAACGAAGAAATTCTTACCGGTAAAATTATCAGAAGAATTAAAGGCGGTATGGTTGTTGACCTTATGGGTATCGAAGCATTTTTGCCCGGCTCACAAATTGATGTTAAGCCGATCAGAGATTTTGATGCATTAATTGGCGAATCGATGGATTTCAGAGTTGTTAAAGTTAATATTCCTACTGAAAATATTGTAGTTTCCCATAAAATTCTTATTGAAGAAAAATATGCCGACAAACGTAAAGAGATTCTTGAAGGTCTTGAAAAAGGTCAAATTCTTGAAGGAACCGTTAAAGCAATTACCGATTTCGGCGTTTTCGTTGATTTGGGCGGAGTTGACGGTTTGGTTCATATCACCGACTTAAGTTGGGGCAGAATCAATCATCCGAAAGAAGTTGTTGAACTTGACCAAAAAATCAAAGTCGTTGTTACTGATTTCGACAAAGAAAAGAAGAGAATTTCTCTTAGTTTGAAACAATTAACTCCGCATCCTTGGGAAAATATCGAAGAGAAATATAAAGTCGGCGATAAAGTTAGCGGTAAAGTTGTATCTCTTACGGATTACGGTGCATTTATTGAAATCGAAAAAGGTATTGAAGGATTGATTCACATCTCCGAAATGAGCTGGACACAGCATATTTCACATCCTTCACAGTTTGTTTCGATGGGACAAGTAGTTGACGCCGTTATTCTAAGTTTGGATAAAGACGACAAGAAAATCTCGCTTGGTATGAAACAACTTACTCCCGATCCGTGGCAGGAATTACTTACTAAATATCCTGTCGGTTCAATCCAGTCCGGTGTTGTACGTAACTTAACCAACTTCGGTGTTTTCGTGGAATTGGAACCGGGTATTGACGGATTGGTACATATTTCGGATTTATCATGGACTAAAAAAGTTCGTCACCCCGGCGAAATCGTTAAAAAAGGTGAAACACTTGAAGTTGTTGTACTTGAAGTCGATACCGACGATAGAAAAATTTCGTTGGGACACAAGCAAATAAAGCCTAATCCTTGGCCGCAGTTCGAAGCCGAATATAAAGTAGGCGCTACAACAAAAGGCAAAGTTGTAAGGATTATTGAAAAAGGACTTATTGTTGAACTTCCATTGGGAGTTGACGGATTTGTTCCTCAAGCTCAGCTTTCAACTTCTAAGATTAAAAATCTTTCTTACTGCTTCCCGATTGGAGATGAATTGACAATGAGAGTTGTTGAATTTGACAAAGAAAACAAGAAAATTGTATTAAGTGTTCTCGCAGCTCTTAAAGAACAAACCGATGAGGAAATTCAATCATATATTGAAACTCATAAGTTGGAAAGAACTTCTGTTAATGCAATCAGAAATGCAGATACTGCCAAATTTGATTCTAATGATTTTAATCTTTACTCCGACAAATCTTCTTCAAAAGCAGATGCCAGAGCAGCCGCTAAAAAAGAAGTAAAAGCTCCGGTTGTTGAAGAAAAATCGGAAAAAGTTGAAGCTAAGGAAGAAACTGCTGAAACGCCAACCGACGAAAAAGCGGAAGAATCTACGGAAACAACTGAAGAAGAAAAGAAAGACGAATAATATTTCTTTTTAGATATAAAAAGGATACCGGATTCCGTTGGAATAAGGTATCCTTTTTTTTATATCTTACCGACAGAAGTAAAAGCAATTGAGAATTGAAAATGGATAATTGAGAATGAATCTCAAGAGAAAAGGGAAATATTTTCTGCGTAATTAGAAAAATTGGTGCACAATAGAACCAACTTTTATTTAACTATTCGATTGGAAATAATGAAAGCCGCTTTTTATACATTAGGATGTAAATTAAATTTTTCAGAGACTTCAACTATAGCTTCGGAATTCAAAAACAGAAAATTTGAAATCGTGGATTTTTCCGAATCCGCAGATATTTATGTGATTAACACTTGTACCGTTACGGAAAATGCAGACCGAGAATGCCGGAAAATAATCAGACGAGCAAAAAGGAGAAATCCCGATTCGTATGTAATTGTTACCGGCTGTTTTGCTCAGATTCAATCCGAACGGCTTTCCGTAATGCCTGAAGTTGATGCTGTTTTAGGTAACGAAGAAAAATTTAAAATATTTGATTTGTTGGGGGATAATTTTTGGGAGACGGGACAATCTTGTGTTTCGGTTAAAGAGACAGATAAAATAGATGATTTTTATTTTGCATCATCATCCGATGCTGATGCAAGGACACGTGCATTTTTTAAAATACAAGACGGCTGCGATTACACTTGCTCGTATTGCACAATTCCCATGGCACGCGGTAAAAGTCGTTCGCTTCCCGTGGATGATGTTCTTGTACAGTTTAAAAGGATTTTGGCGGACGGATACAAGGAGATTATTCTAACCGGCGTTAACGTTGGCGATTACGGAAATAGAATCGGAACTAATCTTTACAAACTTTTGCGGAAAATGATTTCGGTTAAAGGTGATTTTAGAATTCGAATAAGTTCCATTGAACCAAACTTGCTTTCCGATGAAATCATTAAGCTCTGTAAAGAATCCGAAAAACTCGTAAACCATTTCCATATCCCTTTGCAAAGCGGAAGCAATAAGCTATTGAAAGCGATGCGAAGAAGATACAACAGAGATTTTTTTAAGGAAAAAATATTATCTGTTCATGAGCAAATTCCGGATGTCGGAATTGGAATAGATGTCATTTCCGGCTTCCCCGGTGAAACGGATGATGACTTTCTTGAAACATACAATCTGCTTGATTCGTTACCGGTTTCCTATCTTCATGCCTTTACATATTCTGAAAGGGAAAACACTGATGCGTTAAAACTGGATGCGGTTGTTCCTCCTGCGGTAAGGAAAGCGAGAACTAATAAACTTAGAGAGCTGAGCGAAAAGAAAAAGAGCGATTTCTATTCCGCAATGAAGGGAAGTATGCAGGAAGTTCTTTTTGAAAATGCAAATCACTATGGATATATGTATGGGTTTAGTTCCAATTATATCAAGGTTAAAACCAAATTCAATGTTGATTTAGTTAATAAATTTACTCAAATTAGGATTGTCGATTGCAACGAAAATTTTTGTAGCGGCAAAATTGTTTATTAATTGAAAAAAGAGAAGAAAATGACCAAAGCTTTCGTGATTATTTTTTTTGCGTTCACCACATTAATTGTTTCTCAAAATAAATCTTCACTGATAAAACTGAAAACCGAAATGCACGAATCCGGAGTAATTAATTTTGACGAAGCAGGTACAAAAGGCACATTTGTTAAAAAAAATGTCGGGCTCGGAATATTATATTCCATGCTGCTGCCCGGTATGGGGGAATTATACGGCGGAGATTACACAACAGGTAAATATTTCACAATATTCGAAGCGGTTTCATGGCTTACTTATATCGGAGTTGATTACTATTCCACAATGAAACGAAACGATTATCACGATTATGCAGTAGCGCATGCGGGAGTAAATCCGGCAGGTAAGAATGATAAATATTGGGGAAATATCGGAATATATATGAACATTGACCGGTACAACGGCACAATGGATTTGCAGTGGAATTTTGACGAGGTTTATAATCGGGACGCATTTTATTGGAAGTGGAAAACAAACTCCGAACGGAAAACATACAGGGATATGTGGACTTCGAGCGAACAAGCAAAAACAAGCTTGAATTACATTGCCGGTGTAATGGTACTAAATAGAATCGTAAGCGCAATTAATGCAGTACGTGTGATTAAGCTGCACAATAAACATTTAACTTCTGCTAATACTTTTCAATTAAATTTTAGCGTTAGTTCTTTCGCCGGAATTCATGACGGCTTGAAATTGAATTTTGTTAAAAGATTTTGATTTTGCGGTGAGAAATTATAAACTCACAATTGAGTATGATGGTACCGATTTTTCAGGTTGGCAAATACAGAAGAATGCGGTTACTGTTCAGCAGACAATAAAAGAAAAACTGGAAACAATTTTTAATGAAGAGATTAATCTTATCGGTTCCGGACGTACTGATGCGGGAGTTCATGCACTCGGGCAAGTCGCAAATTTTAGAATCGATAAAGATATTGATAAAAGGAAGTTGCAATTTTCATTAAACGGGATGTTGCCCCGATCGATTTCAATTTCAAATGTCGAAGAAGTTGATGAAAATTTTCATTCCCGTTTTGATGCTAAAAAAAGGAGTTATTTTTATTTTATCTCTTCAGTTAAATCTCCTTTTTACGGAAGATATTCGTGGCTCAATACACAAGCCTCTTCGTTCGATTTGAAAAAACTGAACGAACTTTCGTCGGCGTTTCTCGGGAAGCACGATTTTACTTCGTTTGCGCGGGCTAAAACCGAGACTGAAAATAAATATTGTGAAATTTACTCTATTCATTGGAGAAGAAGAAATTTTCTTACTATCTTTTACGTTGAAGCCGATAGATTTTTGCACGGAATGGTTCGTACGTTGGTAGGAACCATTTTGAATGAAAATAATTTGAATGGTGATAAAAATAATTTGCTGGAAATTATCCGTGAACGGGATAGAACAAAAGCGGGAGAAGCCGTGAAAGCAAAAGGTTTATTTTTATATAAAGTGAGATACTAAGATGAATATAGACTTTACCGGAAAGGCAGCAATAGTAACAGGCGGTTCAAGAGGGATTGGAGCCGCGTGTGTAAAACTTTTAGACCAATCCGGAGCAAATGTTGCATTCACTTACAACTCGAATCACAGAGCTGCTGAAAGTGTAGCCAAAGAACTGAAGAACGAAAATTATTATTGTAAAATTGATTTAAGTGAAGAAGCGGAAATTAAACTTTTTGTAAAATCAACTTATGAAAAGTTCGGGCGGATTGATATTTTAATCAATAATGCCGGTATTTGGACGTACGGCAAGTCTGATGAAATGTCAACAAAAACTTGGGAAGAACTAATTAAGATAAACTTAACAGGATCGTTTTTATTTGCGAAATTTGTTATTCCCTTGATGAAGGAGCAAAACTACGGAAGAATAATTAACGTAACTTCTACGGCGGGAGTTCGGGGCGAAGCATTTCACTCACATTACGCAGCTTCAAAAGGGGGGATGAACGCTTATACAAAATCGCTTGCTGTTGAACTTGCTCCGTATGGGATTACCGTAAATTCGGTAGCCCCCGGTTGGGTATATACCGATATGAACAATGAAGTTTTCAAAGATAAAGAGTTGGTAGATAAAATTTTAAATGATATTCCGACTAAACGGATTGCTAATCCTGATGATATTGCTTATCCGATTTTGTTTGTTGCATCAGATTTGGCGAGACACATTAACGGTGAAATTATGAATGTTAACGGCGGAGCTGTTCTCTGTGGATAAGCTCAGGAAATACGTTCTGCTGACGTTACTTTTTTTATCGATTCCCTCATACGGGCAATTGATTAACTTTAAGCTTGGTGAAGCGCGCGGACTTTTCCTTGGAATGGGTGTCGGACCGAGAATTGCAGTTGGCGATTTAAGTATTAATCACTCAATGGCTTCCGGCGTTGAAGTAATACTTTCCTACACAGATAACAGACGAATTCCTTTTTTTGTTTACGGCAAAACCCAGTTTATAAATTTTCCTTCAGAGTTTAAAGATGTTCTTTCCGGGACGGTGTTTGAACTAAGCACAAAAGTTTTAGCTTTCCAACCCGGTGTAAGGTATTTTCTTTCACCAATAAGCACTCAGGTTATTTTGCTTATGCCGTTTGTTGAAGGGGGAATTAACTTTGGGGTGATACTGAATAAATATCAATATAACGGAACGTTTAAGTCGCAATATTACGATTCATCGATACACTTCGGTTTTCATGCCGGAGTGGGAGTTTCGGTTTTTTTAATGGATGCCCTAATCAGTTACAACTATTATTACAGCTATCAATTTTTAGGTTTTACATTAAGAGTAAGAATCCCAATTTTTATCAAAATATAGAGGAAGTCATGGATTTTAAAAATTTAATTTTAGAAGTAAAAGAAAGAGTAGCAGTTTTAACAATTAATCGTCCTGAAAAGTATAACGCTCTAAACGATTTAACAATCACAGAACTGGGTAAAGCCTTTGAGTCAATCGAAAACGATGATTCGATTGACGTTGTTATAATTACCGGTGCCGGTGAAAAGGCATTTGTGGCCGGAGCTGATATTAGCGAACTGAACAAAATGGACGTGATTTCCGGAAGGAAATTGTCGGAGAAAGGACAAGCTGTTTTTAATCAAATTGAAAATTCCGATAAACCGGTGATAGCGGCAGTTAACGGTTTTGCGCTTGGTGGTGGATGTGAACTTGCAATGGCTTGTCATATTAGGTTGGCTTCGGAAAATGCGATCTTCGGGCAGCCTGAAGTTAATTTAGGCATCATTCCCGGTTACGGAGGAACGCAGCGCTTAGCCAAATTAATAAATCCCGGCAGAGCTGCGGAATATATATTAACGGGAGACAGCATTAAAGCCGATGAAGCCGAGAGATTGGGACTTGTAAATCATGTTTATTCAAAGGATGAATTAATGAATAAGGCTTTGGACATGGCCGGAAAAATTTCATCGAAAGCTCAAGTCGCTGTTAATGTTGCTCTGAAAGCTGTTGTCTCCGCAACCGAATTGTCTCAGTTAGAAGGTCAAAAATTGGAAGCGGGTTATTTTTCCCTTTGCTGCGGAACGGAAGATTTTAAGGAAGGTACCGGAGCATTTCTTGAAAAAAGGAAACCTGAGTTTAAAAATAAATAATTGTGTATGACGGTTTTTTGAGATTCCGTAATTATGAATGTTAAATATTATATACGAAATCATATATTAATGATATAGAAATATTTCTATCCCAAAACTAAAAGATTTGAGACCATTATTTATTCTGTATAAACACAATAAAGGGAATATTGCCATTGCTAATATTGAGGAATTAATATATTTTTAATAAAAATTAGTTGGAGTTGCAGCACTTAAAGTTCTAAAAAAACAACGGGGAAGTAACCACTCTGTTCATAATAAGGAGACTTGTAAAATGAATGTTAATAATATTTCAGTTTTATTATTAGTAATTATATTGTCGCCTAAAGTTAATTTTAGTCAATCTGATACTTCAAAAATAAATCCTAATGAAATGATATTATCACCATCTTTTTGGGGATTTCAAATTGAGGCAGTATCTGTTGTTGTTTCAAGTGAATTTGGAGTATTATTGGACTATGATTTATACTCTTCACAGAATAAAAAGTATAACTTTGGTCTTCGACTAAGTACGGAATATTATGAGCAAGCAAGTTTAGATGTTGGAGGTAAAAGTTTACCTGGTCCATTTTGGGATTTTAATGTTTATGGTCGTCATAGCATTAGAGGAAAATCCTTTTGGTTTTCTCCATTACTTGGTTTTTCATTACATAGTAAATTAGATGAAGGCTCTTCCGAATCCAAATTATTATTAAAGTGGGGATTAGAATTGAAGTATAATTTATTGAGTGATAATGTTGGATTATTATTCAAGCTTGCTGGTGCATTTAGTGAAAAAGTCGGATATGCTGGTGTTGGATTATCCTTTGGTATGTACAACAATAAATAACTTGGCATAACTATTGGTATTGGCTCAAGCTATCATAATTGCCTGTTCAAGGTTGTAATATTGTAATAGTAAATTTAGTTGGTAAAATTTTTTGAAGAATTTAGAAGTAATAGTCATCCTAAGGTTTAGTGAGCACTAAGCTATTAGTTTAAGAGATAATAATTTAATATCAAAGGATTCAAAACTAACGACCAATTAAAACTGTTTGTAGTTAATGAGCCTAAAGTAAAATATTCATCAAAATTAAGATTTTAATCTTTAATTACATATATCTTGTTACTCTTCACCGACTGCCTTTATTTTATGTTGATTTCTGTTTATAAGGTGAATGTTATGAGATATTTTTTAATAGTTGTTCGAGTTTGTAAAAAAAGATAATTAAATGAATTTGGTTGGAGTCGTACAAATCAAAGTTGTAAAATGACTTCACACGTGTAATAGGGCAAAAGTAAATAGAAATAAAACAGAGTTGGGGAATTTTAATAAACTTGCACAAAGTCATAGAAAACAGTATATATTGTGCATTCATAGTAATAAATAAGATGAAATCAAAAATAAGAGATTACAAGAAGTTATTAGATTGTTAGAAAGGGATAATAATTTAGGAATAAAATAAAGCCAACGGGTAATAATACCTCATATACTTAAACGATATGAGTAATTTATAAAAATAATAAGAATGGATGCTTAGTATGAAAAAAATATTTTTATTGATAATTACTTTAATTATTTCAATTAATTTAAGTGCGCAAAATTATACACAAACAATCAGAGGGGTGATTGTTGATAAAACAACTCAAACCCCATTACCAGGAGCTTCAATTGTTATTTTAAATACAAGTACTTTAATTGGAACAGCAACAAATTTGGATGGGGAATTTAGATTTGATAGTATTCCCGTTGGAAGACATAGTTTGCAGATATCATTTATAGGGTATAAAACTATTAATATCTCAAATGTTTTGCTCACATCAGGGAAGCAATTAGTATTAAATATAGAAATGGAAGAACAAGCAAGCTATCTTAAAGAGATTGTTATCATAGCCGACAAGCAAAAAGGTAATGTGATAAACGAAATGGCAAGTATTAGTGCCAGGACATTTTCGGTAGAAGAAACAGAACGTTATGCCGGTAGTTTGGGCGACCCTGCACGAATGGTGTCTAATTTTGCAGGTGTTACAATGGTCAACGACCAACGAAATGACATTATCATTAGAGGAAATTCTCCGGTTGGTTTATTATGGCGATTAGACGGGATAGAAATTCCAAATCCAAACCATTTTGGAGCAAGCGGTACAACCGGCGGACCTGTAAGTATGCTTAATAATAATTTGCTTTCCAATTCCGATTTTTTTACATCGGCTTTTCCTGCTGAATACGGCAACGCAATGTCGGGTGTTTTCGATTTAACAATGCGTTCGGGCAATAATCAAAAACGAGAGTATGTTGCACAAGTCGGATTTAACGGTTTTGAGATTGGTGCCGAAGGACCATTAATTAAGGGGGAAAAATCATCTTATCTAATAAATTACAGATATTCAACTCTTGGGCTGTTAAATGCAATAGGATTCGATTTTGGGACAGGGACGGCTATTCCTCAATATCAAGATTTAACTTTTAAAATTGATTTACTAAAAACGAAATTAGGTAAATTTACAATTTTCGGACTTGGAGGAAAAAGCTATATTCAGCTGCACGACAGCAAAATAGAAGCGAACGATGATGCTAACTACAATTTATCGGGAACCGATTTGGACTATGGAACTAATACGGGAGTTCTTGCTCTTTCAAATTTATATTTTTTCAACGAGAAGACAAGAATAAAAACAATATTATCAATTCAAGGAGCTCAGGGAACAACGAAGTTAGATTCATTGAAATTTGACAATACCGGTAAAATAATTGAAAACTCAAATTATAGATATTACGGTTCAAATAATACCGAAATAAAATACTCGTTTTCAACACATTTTATAAAAAAAATTGATTCTAAAAATAATTACAAAATAGGGATATATTATGATTTGTATAATATTGAAGCGATTGACAGTGTATTAATTTCCTCAGGTGATTTTCATAATAATTACAACATAAAAAATAAAAATATCTCTATTATTAGAGCATATTCGGCTTGGCAACATAAATTTTCAAATTTTTTTACGACGAATTATGGTATTTATTCTCAATTCTATAACAAGGAGGTGTCAATAGAACCACGATTCGGGCTATCTTATCAACTTACAGAAAAGCAAAAACTTAGTGCAGGGTACGGATTACACAGCCAAATGCAACCCAGGATGTATTATTTCAGCCAAACTTATTTATCAGATAATTTATATTTACAAAATAATCAAAATATGAAATTTTCAAAATCACATCAAATAGTTTTGGGTTATGAATATTTTATTAATTCAAATACAAGAATAAAATTAGAAACTTATTATCAGTATCTATTTAACATTCCGGTAAGTAATACGTTTCCTGAATTTTCGATGATTAATACCGGAACAGAATTTTATGAATCAATACCTGATAGTTTAGAAAATAAAGGAACCGGAGAGAACTATGGTTTGGAAATAACAATCGAAAAGTTTTTAAGCAATAACTTTTATTTTTTGTCAACAATGTCACTTTACGATTCAAAATACAAAGGATACGACGATAAAACACGAAATACTGCTTTTAATAATAACTTTGTATGCAATATTTTAGGTGGTTATGAATTTTATATTAATCAAAACTTATCATTATCTTTTGATGTTAAATCATCTTATGCATTGGGTAAGCCATATGTTCCAATTGATATTGATGCTTCAATATTACAAAATGAAACGGTTTACGATTGGAACAAGGCATTTGAAAAAAAATACGATAATTATTTTCGAACAGATATTAGAATATCGTTTAAATTAAATGGTAAAAAAATAAATCAAGAATGGGCTATTGACTTACAGAATATTACAAATCATCAAAATATTTATTCGGAAGCATATAACCCGAGAACAAAAAATTTTATCAGAACATACCAAACAGGATTTTATCCAATGTTATTATATAGAATACGGTTTTAATAGACAAAAAATAACACTGGCAAAAAACAATGGGTGAGTTAGTGGTAATAATGAAAGTGATAAATAGAAATTAATCCCGACTTGTCGAGCCGGTTTGGAAATGAGCAGCATTAATATCTGAAATGTTCTTGGCCTAGACAGTTGAATATATCGAAAAAAAATAATTACATTAATATTGAAATGAATAGAGTAAAACTTAAAATAATATATTTCCTTTTCGCATTGGCGGCTTTGCTTTTAGTTGTGAACGTGTTGGTTGACGGAAAACATCAAACTAAAAAAGCTGTTCAAAAATCCGTAACAGAAGTGGAAAATCATAATATTGAACAAAAATTCATTAATGTTCTGCACGACTGGAGTATTAAAGACGAATGGATTAGAAAACTCAAAATTAGAGATGCTAAGTCAGTTTCAGGATATATTTTTCAAATAAAACTTCCACGAGATGTTACACAAGATTTTTTGCTTGTAGATTTTCGAAATGCTTTTAAAGGAAAAAATGAAGAAGTAGTTGCCGAAGATTTAATTAAAAAAGGAAAAACTTCCGTTATGATTTTTTCGGGGAACAAAATAGTAGTGGAAGCTTATTTTAAGCGGGATTTTTCCTTAAAAAGGGAGAAACAGTTTATTTCGTTAGTTGTTGATGATAGGGAGAGCGGTATAAACAGACTTCCCGAAGATCTTAATTTTGTAAGTCATGTTACGTTTCTTCTCCGTCCCGATTCCAAACTTCTTTCGTTTATACCAAAGATGAAAAAGCATAAACATTCATTTGCGATTTTTTTAGATGAGGAAATAGAAGACAATCATTTTGATTTGCTTAATTCGAATGATAAATATGTGCTTAAAGTTGCAATAAATAGAATTGTAAAATCATTCGGACGTAATACGCCTTACGTTTACGATAAGAAATCAGATTTTTATAAATCGATAAACTTTAATTTTATCAAGGACGAATTAAAAAAAAGTTACAATATATCATTGATTTCGATTTCCGCATTTAAAGATTTGACATCGAAAGACGTATCTGAAATGGAATCAATCATTAAAATTTTTCTGACAAATAATAAATATAACATCTTTTTGATTGGAGAAAATCAGCTAAAGGAAAGCCGGGAGCTGTGCAGCCGGCTTTGGAAAAGGGGAGTAAGATTTTTATCTCTTTCTAAATATCTAAATCGTCAAGCTCATAGCGGGTAATCGATTTCTCATCTGCAATCTCAAGTAATTCATCCATAAAAGAATCAACGTCTCCGACAATAATAAATTGTTGATTTTCAGGCAGAATGTTTTCCCGAGCGGCTTCTAAAATTTTATCGTGATTTGTTTTCATCATCTCCTCGATAAACAAATCGTAATAATCGATTGGTAAGTTGAACATTACCAAATTTGTAATGTTAGATGAAATTTTAGAATAGGATGAAAATTGAAGCGGGAAAATTCTGCGTAAGTATGATTTTGAAAAAGCTATTTCTTCATCGGAAACCTCACGCCTTATTAAATCAAACTCTTTTTGGAATTCCTTAATCGCAAGGAGTGTGTTTTTACTGTCAACTGCCGCCGATGCCCAAAAGATACCTGTTTGTTTTGAATATCTGAAAGCGGTATGCACTCCGTAGGTTATTCCTTTTTCTTCTCTTAAGTTGTGATTCAAACGACTTGAAAATTGTCCGCCGAGAATTGAGTTCACAAGCTTCTTGCCAAAAAAGTTAGGAGCGTATCTGTCGGTTGCAACATTTGCAATTCTGATTTCGCTTTGAGTTGCTCCTATTTTGTTTACCAAATAAAAATGAGCAGGCTCTTTTGCCAACTTAAATTTCCGGGGTTGCTTTTTAAAATCCGTATTGAAGTTCAAGAAATGTTTTTCAAATTCGTTTTTGAATTCGTCATGGGTAATATTGCCTACGGCTATCACTTTCAGATTGTTTGAAGAAATATATTTTTCGTACTGTTTTTTTACATCGTCAAGATTGATGTTCTGCAATGTTTTACTATTCCCCATATGAATATAAGCATAGGGAGTATTTTTGAAAATTGTAGTGTTTGTCACATAATCGGCAACAAATGCAGGGCTATCTTTCAATCTAAGAACTTCACTTAAGATCCTGTTTTTTTCTCTATTGAAGTCATTTTCGGTAAAGTTTGGTTTTTGTAAAATCCAAGAAAGAATTTCGAGCGATTTATTAAGATTATTTTTGAGAGTCATCATAGAAAAGAAAACAAATTCCGGCTCAACTGATATGCTGAACAGCGTACCAAGTGATTCGAGCATCTCGTCAATTTCTAATGCTGAGTAATTATTTGCTCCTTCGTCAATAGTAACGGCAAGCAGATTGGTTAAGCCTTGTTTATCTTTGGGATCGTTAATGCTTCCTACATTAAACATTAAATTAACATACACTATCGGAAGTGAGTTTTTCTCGGTAAAGTAAAGCGGCGCTCCCATTTTTAATTCGGTTTTTGAAAAACGGGGAGGCGTAAAATTAATTGTATCTTTAATAACGGGAGCATCTTTTCTGTTAAGCATTTTTCTCCTCATTATTTTTGGGTACTATTCTTAATTCAACGTATGATTTGGATAAATATTTATTTGCTGCGTATTGAACATCTTCAACACCAATGGAATCGTATCGGTTTAAATCCCAAATAAATGAATTGGGTTCGCTCAGTACCATATTGTAATTATTCAACTGGTCTGCAAGAGAACTTAGATTTTGCAACGAATAAATGTAGTCCGAAACGAGGGCGTTTTTTGCACGTTCGATTTCAAAACCTGAAACTCCATCTTTAACAATTTTTTCAATTTCGTCTAAAATTATTTCTTTTAAAGTATCGAGCGTAACACCGGGACGAGCAGTTGCGGAAATAACAAATTCCCCCTCTTTTTGAGAGGAATATTGGAAAGCAAAAACATCGAGAGCAATTTGTTTTTCGAAAACCAATCGTTTGTAGAGGCGTGAGTTTTTTGTCCCGCTCAGCGTGCTTGAAAGAAAATCCAACTTTGCATCATCAGGGGCATAGAGTTTATCGCTTTTCCACATTAAATATAATCTTGGAAATTGAACGTTATCCTCATGTGTAATATACTTTATCGAAGTAAGTTCCACATCAGGTACAAAAACCGAGCGGTCGGTTTTTTCCGATTTTATCTCTCCGAAATATTTTTTAGTTAATTCTAATGCTGCGTTGTATTCTATATCACCGGCAATAACAATACTTGCATTATCCGGAGCATAATACTTTTTGAAAAATGATTTTACATCATCAAGAGTGTAGCTTTCAATATCTTCCATCCAGCCGATAGTTGGCCAGTGGTAAGGATGATTTTCAGGAAAAAGAGATGAGAATAGTATTTCCCAAGCACGACCGTAGGGCTGATTGTCGTAACGTTGACGGCGTTCGTTCATTACCACTTCGCGCTGATTTTCCAGCTTTTCGTTATCGAGAGTCGGAAGCAAAAATCCCATTCTGTCTGATTCCAACCAAAGAGCAAGCTCCAAAGCGTTTGAAGGAAGAGTTTCGTAATAGTTTGTTCTATCAAATGAAGTTGAGCCGTTTAATGTTCCGCCGGCTTCTTGTATATACTTAAAGTGCATCTCTTTAGGAACATTTTGCGAACCTTGAAACATCATGTGTTCAAAAAGATGAGCTAAACCGGTTTTCCCTTTTTCTTCATTTGAAGAGCCTACTTTGTACCATAAATTTACGGAAACAATCGGAAGGGAATTATCCTTATACAAAATTACGTCCAATCCGTTGGAAAGTTTATGTTTTTCGTATTTAATATCTAAAACTTTATTCATAATTAATCATTTATTTTTAATCTTAAAAAATACAAAAAATCTTATTAGTAATCACTTCTATTGAAAACTTATTCGAAAAGTGCAAGTTACTCAATTCCGGATTATACTTTTGCTTTGGGATTATTCATAGTTTCTTCTGAGAGCGATAATATTGAATAACAGTAAGTACAAAACGGATGTAATTTTTGTAAATAGTATTTTTATTTTATTTAAGAAACGCGCTGAACAAGTTATTTTTTTAATAATATTTCTTCTATTGATAAACCTTCATAGTCTGTAAATCCTAATATCTTCATCCGTATATTTCCGTAAACTTTGGATTTGAATAGTTTTTTTCAAGGGGATGGAATTGTTGTGTAATGTATTAATTGTCTCATTGGTGCTCTTTTTTTACTACCGTAAATTTACAGAATCCGATTTTGTCTGAGTCATTACAAAATAGTAGTTCCTGTTTAGCAAGATTGTCAAATTGCAAGTACGTGATTCACGTATAAAATTTCAGTAATGCCCCAATTGACAAAATTTGAATGATAAATTAGTTTCAAATGTCGATAAACTAATTATAAGGAGTAACCAAATGAAAACAAATTTAACAAAAAAACTGTCTCTATTACTTGTGATGGGAATAATCCTATTTTCATTCACAAATTCTCTCTCGGCTAAAGATACCGGTACAAACAGTGATAGCCGTTCTTATGTAGTTGCTACGGCTTCTCCGGGTGGAACATATTATCCCGTGGGTGTAGCAATTGCGACGCTTGTAACCGATAAATTAGGTGGTGAAGGTATTTCGATGAGCGCAATAACTTCAGCCGGTTCGGGAGAGAATGTACAGCTTTTAAAAAATCATGAAACAGATTTCGCAATTCTCCAGGGACTTTTTGGTTCTATGGCTTGGCAAGGAAAGGGTAAATACGAAGGGAAACCTGAAAGGGAAATGCGTTCGGTAACTATGCTTTGGGAAAATGTTGAACATTTTGTGATTTTTAAGGAGTATGCAAAAACCGGAAATATTATGGATTTGAAAAATATCGAAGGAAAACGTTTCTCGATCGGGAAAAGAGGTTCGGGAACCGAAACATCCGGTAAAACAATTTTAACGGCATTGGGATTTAATCCTGATAAGGATTTTAGTTTGGAACATCTCGGATATTCCGCAAGCGCAACTGCAATGCAGGATAACAGAGTAGTAGGGATGAATATTCCTGCAGGCCCTCCGGTATCTGCCATTACTCAGGCATTTGCTACAATTGGCGCAGATAAAATTTCAGTGCTGGAATTTACCGATGAACAACTAAATAAAATAGATTCACACTTTCCGGTTTGGAGTCGTTTTGTAATTAAAGCAAACACTTATCCGGGACAGAAATCCGATATACATACAATTGCTCAACCGAACTTTTTAGCTGTTCGTCCCGATTTATCGGATGAAGATGTATATAAAATTCTTGAGACAATTTATGCAAATTTAGATTTCCTTCACAACATGCATAAAGCAACCTATGCAATTAAATTGCAGCGTGCTGTTAACGGATTGCCGATTCCTCTTCATCCGGGAGCAGTAAAATTTTATAAAGATCATGGAATTAATGTACCTGCTAACTTAATTGCAAAATAAATTTAAGGTTCGGTAATGGCTGTTGATGCGAAAGTAATATTGGAGGAAGCAAAAAGTACCGAAATAGTTTATGACAGACGGCGAGTTGTATATTGGCTCGCCGTTGTCATTGCGCTATTTCATGTTTATGTTAATACTTTTGGTGTTGTAAGTGAACTATGGAGAAATGCTCTTCATATGGGATTGTTGGGTATGCTCGGATATTTTACAATTCCTTTTTTCAAGAAGAAAAAGGAGACAAAACCGCTAAAAATCTTAAATGTTTTTCTCGGAATGCTTCTATTTTCAACAGCTCTTTATATTATATTTTTTGAAGATGCTCTTCATGATAGGAATGAAGTAGTAAATCTTTATGATTTAATTGCTGCAGGAATTGCAGTTCTGCTTGTAATTGAGATGACAAGGAGAACTACAGGAATTATTATTCCGCTGATTGCGATATTCTTTGCAACTTACTTACTCTTTATGGGTAATTGGATCCCCGGACAATTCCATTTCAGAGGAATGCACTTGTCCCGTTTTTTATACAGAATGTTTTTTACCGATGAAGGACTTTTCGGGATTACCGCTTCAATTTCATCAACTTTTGTTTTTATGTTCATTCTGTTTGCGGCATTTTTGTTAAAGTCGGGCGGAGGGGATTTTATCATAAATATTGCACAAATAATTACTAAAAATGTTACCGGAGGACCTGCTATTGTTGCCGTAGCATCTTCGGCGTTGATGGGTACAATTTCAGGAAGCGCAATTGCCAATACAGTCTCAACCGGTTCAATCACAATTCCAATGATGAAGAAGGCAGGGTTTAAACCGGAGTTTGCAGCTGCTGTAGAAACGGCTGCATCTACAGGCGGACAAATAATGCCTCCGATTATGGGAGCAGGTGCATTTATTATGGCAGAATGGACTCAAGTTCCGTATCTGACTATAATTGCAGTCGCATTTCTTCCGGCAGTAATGTACTTTGCAACAGTCGGATTTTTTGTCTATCAAACTGCAAAAAAATTAAACATCAAACCGGTTGAACAAGAAAATACAATGACTTTGTATCAAGTCCTTCGTGAAGGACTTCATTTTTTTGTCCCGATAATTGTTCTTATTTGGTTGTTGGTTGTAGGATTTTCTCCCACTTACGCTGCGGGCTGGTCGATTATTGCTATCGTCTTATCTTCATATTTGAGCGTACACCATAAAATGAAGTTTTGGGATATTATTGATTCACTTGCACTCGGCTCCAAAAATATGGTTATGACCGGTACGCTTTTGATAGCGGTCGGAGTAATTATAGGTAGTATCTCCATTACAGGAATTGCAATCACGTTTTCACAAATAATTGTTCAGCTTTCCGCCGGTAATTTATTAATCGCTTTAATATTAATTACCTTAGCCTCATTGTTGCTCGGAATGGGATTGCCGGTAACGGCGGCATATATAATGCTGGCTATTATTGCCGTTCCGGCGCTTCATACAATGGGAGTTGCCTTACTTGCGGCTCACATGATAATATTTTGGGTTTCGCAGGATTCGAATGTTACTCCTCCGGTTTGTCTAGCCGCATTTGCAGCTGCCGGTATTGCCGGTTCCAAACCTATGCGGACGGGATTTGAAGCGTGGAAACTAGCAAAAGGTTTGTATATAATGCCTCTATTATTTGCATATACAGATTTAATTACCGGGTCATTTATTGATAAACTGGATATTTTTATTTTCGGATTATTCGGACTTTACTCGTTTGCCGCAATGTTCACGGGTTACTTTTTCAATAAATCAGGTATTGTGATAAGAATATTAACAGCTGTTATTGGATTTGCTTTATTTGTCCCTCATTATTATGCTTGGGGAGGAGGTATGATAGGATTTGTTCTTTTGGCAATTTATCAGATTAGATTAAAAAAGTTACATCCCGAGGCTACTTTTGTAAGTAAGGCTTAATCTCCACGGGGATATTTCCATACTCTAATTAAAACACTTTTTGAAAAATGTTAAAATTTCTTCCTATTTTAGAGGTTCAAAAATAAAAAGTATTATTAGTTGACAGCAGTTAAATTACCTGAAATAATAAAGCCAATAGAAAATGAGTTGAAAATCTTTCATAGTAAATTCAGCTCAACAATGCGTTCCGACGTTAAAATCGTTGATTACGTAACCAAGTATATTATCAGGCAAAAGGGAAAAAAAATTCGCCCTATATTGGTTTTGTTATCTGCAAAAGCGCTCGGGGAAATTACTGAGCAGACATACATCGGCGCCACGTTAGTAGAATTGCTTCACACCGCAACTCTTGTACATGATGACGTAGTTGATGAAGCTCAGAAAAGACGCGGATTACCTTCAATAAACAATATTTGGAAGAACAAGGTTGGAGTTTTAATCGGAGATTATCTGCTGGCGCGCGGATTGATGATAGCGGTTGATAACGAATCTTACGGTTTTCTTAAACAGATTACAACTACTGTTAAACGAATGTCTGAAGGTGAGTTGCTACAAATCAGTAAAACCAAACGGTTAAATATAAACGAAGAAACTTACTTCAGAATAATACAGGATAAAACTGCATCGTTGCTGGAAACGTGTACCATTATTGGAGCGGAAAGTTCATCCGATAATAAGGAATATATCTCCGCTCTTCATTCTTACGGCAACAAACTCGGGATAGCTTTTCAGATACAGGACGATATTCTTGATTTTGTGGGAAAGTCGAAGTTGTTCGGTAAAACAATCGGAGGGGACATAAAAGAAAAAAAACTTACTTTACCATTAATTCACGCTTTGTCGGTGGCTGAACCTGACAAGAAAAAGAAAATTCTCATTGCAATAAGAAAACGAAAAGATCCCGCTATGATTAAGCAAGTTGTCCAATTTGTAAAGGAGAGCGGCGGAATTGATTATGCTCAAAACGTTGCAAATCGTTACGTCAATGAAGCAATCTCAGCGTTGGATATACTTCCCGACACGCCGTCTAAAACTTCGCTTAAAAAGCTTGTGCACTTTGTAGTCGGACGAGATAAATAAAAAAGATAAATCCTTTTTAACTATATTTGCTAAATTAAAACTGAATATCCGCAATATTAAAGCGAGTAAAAGCGAGAACTTATGATTTTTTATTCTGTCGGGAAAAGAGTAAAGGATTTTGTGAAAGTTATACTTAATCCTGCCGCGCTGAAACGCCGTGAAAATAATTTCGAGTCCGGTGGTGCGGCAAAGCGTGTAATCCACAAATACCCGAGCGGCAGAGTAAAAGGAGAGCTAATCTATAAAAACGGAAAACTGAATGGAATCTCCACACTTTTTTACGAAAACGGTACGATAAAATCGAAAGAAAATTATAAGGATGGTGTTTTGGATGGTTTGGCAAAATATTATTATGAAGGGGGAAGAATAATGCGGGAGGAATTTTACAGGAACGGACATTTACTTTTTAAGCGGGTTTTCAGCTTGGACGGTTCGGTTACTTCGGAAACAAAATATTAAAAAATTATGTTAACGGTTTTACAGGCAATAGAGCTTTCCAAAAAATATTTGGAAGAAAAAGGAGTAAAGGAAGCGCGCTTAAATGCGGAACTTCTGCTTGCCGATATTCTTAAAATGAAGCGGCTCGAACTTTATCTTTCATATGAAAAACCTCTTTCCGAAAAAGAAAAAATAAAATACCGAGAGTATTTGAAAAGAAGAGGCGAGCACGAACCGCTTCAGTATATTTTAGGTTACGCCGAGTTTTACGGGGAGAGATTTTCAGTAAACCACAATGTTCTTATTCCGCGTCCTGAAACAGAGTTGCTTGTTGAGAAGATTGTCAAAGAAAATTTATCACCCGATTTGATTTCAATACTCGACATTGGAACCGGCAGTGGTATTATTCCTGTTATTCTGAAAAAAGAAATTCCTACTGCGGAAATAACAGCTGTCGATATTTCAAATGAAGCGTTGGAGGTTGCCCGAAACAATAGTCATGAAATTTTAAACGAAGATATTATTCATTTTGAGCAAGCGGATATTTTCGAAGATGATTTCCCCAAAAGATTTTCCGGTTACAATATTGTAGTTTCAAACCCGCCTTATGTTTCGCTTGAAGAGTTTAATACTTTGGATTCTGAAGTTAAAGACTTTGAACCTAAATCCGCAGTAACAGATAACGGAGACGGATTTAATTTTTATCGCAGAATTGCTGAATTGGCTGAATTGATTCTTCTTCCGAAAGGGAAGCTCTATTTGGAAATCGGTCATTCCGAAGCGGAAAAGATAGTTGATTTACTGAAAAATGCCGGATTGAAAAATATTGAGGTTACAAAGGATTTGGCCGGAATAGATAGAATTGTAAGAGGAGAAAGAGAATGAGGGCTTTAGTACAAAGGGTTAAGCGGGGTAGCGTAACAGTTCATGAAAATGCAACGGACTATTTTAAGGAAATCGGGAACGGGCTTGTAATATTGTTTGGAGTTACTCACAAAGATGAATTATCGGACGTAAACTTTGTCGCCGATAAATGTTCTAATCTTCGTATTTTTAACGATTCCGGTATGAAGATGAATTTATCGGTAAAAGATGTTGAGGGTGAAGTGTTAGTGATTTCGCAGTTTACATTATATGGAGATGCCCGCAAAGGAAACCGCCCTAATTTTATGAATGCAGCTCAGCCTGAAAAAGCCGAAAAACTTTACAATGAATTTGTTCGGCGAATGAAACATAATATTGGCGAAGAAAAGGTTAAAACCGGAATCTTCGGAGCAATGATGGAAGTTGAAATAATCAATGACGGTCCCGTAACAATTTTAGTTGAGTCAAAATAACATTATTAATTGCGCAAAATCTATCTTTACACTCTCTTCAAAAACCCATATCTTTATCAAATCGAATTAAACATCTGGGCAAAATGAGGAGTTGTAAAAAAAGATATTTGAGAGCGAGTATTGAAAGTTAGCGAATCTCCCCTTGTAAAATTAGTGGTTTATTACTCGTTTGGAATTTTCCTGAGTAAATATTTTACGGTTGGAATTGCCGTGGTATCCTACTTCGTAATTCTTGTTATTATCGTTACTTTTGTTTTACATTACTTATCAAAACATTCAGTTGAAAATATTTCGTTAATTACATTAATTATTCTGCTCGGTTATTTATCTTTTTCGCAGTATAAAATCAGACTTCCCGATTACCCGTTTAAACAAACAGAAATTAGAAATGCCAAGATATTCGGACGGATTGAAACTCTTAATCTTCCTCGAGAGAAAACGGTAAGTTTTATATTGAATATAGATTCAATTAAAACTCAAAATTCAAAATATATAACTACTACTTCGGCACAGTGTAAGTTTTACGGTAGTAAATCTTCCATTAGACGGTTCTCGGGAAAATATCTTCCGGGGAATTATATCGAAGTTAACGGGAAAATATTCCGTCCGCGAAACAAAAGAAATCCGGGTGAGTTTGATTATCGTCAATATTTAAGGGGCGAAGGAGTTGCCGCTCAAGTTTCGATTTATCATTTGCAAGACATTAAGCTTCTTGACGGTCAGAATAAAACCTTGAAATCGATCATCTATTTGATGCGCCTTGCAATAGCCAAGCAAATTGGGAAAATCTATATTGGTGAAGAAAAGCATTTGGTCAAAGCGTTAATACTCGGAGAAAGAAAAGATTTGGACAAATCGATAGTTGCGGATTTCATCAATTCAGGCACTGTGCATGTGCTCGCTGTTTCCGGTCTGCATGTTGGCTTTATCGTGGCAATTCTGTTCCTTCTGTTCGGGAGATTCAATCTGTTTTTAAAAAGCGGGATTACGGTTGTAGGCATTTTGCTCTTTATTATTATCAGCGGTGGACATCCTTCAGTAATACGCGCAGGAGTAATGGCGATTATTATGATTTTTGCTTTTGTTTCCGGACGTAATTACAGTTCGTTCAATACTTTGGCGCTGGCGGCTTTCATCATTCTCGTATTTAATCCGGAGGAACTTTTTAACCCCGGATTTCAACTTTCATTTGCCGCAGTTTTTTCAATCCTATTTTTCTATCCGTACCTTGAAAAAATTGTTTACAACTTACAAATCGGGAATCAATTTATTAGAAATATCATCCTTCTTTTTTCTCTGACTTTCGCGGCACAGATCGGAACTTTACCGATTACGTTAATATATTTTAGAAAGTTATCTCTCATCTCATTCTTTGTGAATATTATTATTGTTCCGTTGATTGGCGTGGTAGTTGCGCTTGCCGTTGCTTCAATTTTATTTTCATTTGTATCAATATATATCGGAATTCTGTTCGCTACAACAAATACGCTAATTATCAGACTGATGTTCTATCTCGCAAAACTCTCAAGTTCTCTTACGTATTCTCATCTTCCAATTGTAAATTTTACCTGGTTCGATGCGATACTATATTTTTCACTGTTGGCGGCGGTTACGTATTCATTTCTCAAATTTCAAAATATCAAAGCCAAAATTGCGGTACTTGTAATTTCCGTTTTTTTATTTTTTACATATTCTCCGATAATTTCTCCCCCTTTGTTGCAGGAGGGAAAGCTTTATGTAATAGCCGTGGATATTGGGCAAGGCGATTGTTTACTAATTAAATTTCCAAACGGTAAAACCGCATTAATAGATGCCGGAAATGCAACCAGGCACTTTGACAACGGCAGATTTGTTATTGAACCGCTTCTTCGTTATCTGAGTATCGATAAAATTAATTTTCTATTTATTTCACACATTGATGCGGATCATTATCGGGGGAGTATATCTCTAATATACGACGGTTTGATTGAGAGGGTTTACAAACCGGTTTTGGATAAAAATATTTTCAAAGATTTGCGTTTTGAAAATTATGTAAATCACTTTAATATTCCTATTGAGTACTACAATCGTAAGGCGTTTTCAATTGGCGGAACGAGATTATATTTTTTGAATGATTCTTCATTAATAAAGTATAAATGTTTTTCGCAGAATAATAAAAGTGGCCTTATCAAACTTTGTTACGGCGATAAGTCGATTTTATTTACAGGCGATTTGGAAAAAGAAGGGGAACGATTATGGACGGAACTTTACGGAAAGTTTTTGAAAACTGATGTATTAAAAGCAGGGCATCACGGAAGTAAGTCTTCAACATCGGAATTATTTTTAAATTATGTTAAACCGACTTGGGCATTGATTAGCGTCGGTGAAAATAATAAATTCGGTCATCCGAATTTTGAAACTATTGCAAGATTAAATAAATTCGGTGTCGGAATTAAAAGAACAGATAATTCCGGTGCGATAATTTTATCGACAGACGGAAATAAATTAAATTTTATCGATTGGAAATAATTTGCTAATACAAGAATATTTTTCACTTAAAGATTTTAACACATTTGGAATTGATGTTGTTACTCGATATTTTGTTTCGCCTTCCAATGACAAAGAGTTAACTGAAGCTCTCAATTTTGCAAAGCAAAATAATTTAAGAACTTTGCTAATAGGAAAGGGAAGTAATATTCTCTTTACTTCCGATTTTGATGGAATTACTATTTGCCAAAATTCCAATGAAATTCTTGTGATAAATGAAGATGAAAGTTCGGCAACAATAGAAGCCTCTGCCGGTGTTGAGTGGGATAAACTGGTTGAATTTACTGTGCAAAACGGTTTATGGGGAATTGAAAATCTTTCCTTAATTCCCGGAACAGCGGGAGCGGCGCCAATTCAGAATATCGGGGCTTACGGCACCGAAATAAGTGAACATCTGATTTGGGTAAAAGGTATTTCATCTGTTAATTTCACGAAGCACAGACTCTCAAATCAAAAATGCGAATTCGGGTATCGGGACAGTATTTTTAAGCATAGACTGAAAAACGATTTTATTGTAACATCGATTGCTTTAAAATTATCCAAATTGCCAAATCCCAAATTGAACTACCGTCCGCTAAAAAAAATATTTGCAAATAATAAAAATGTCGATCAAATAGCAGTTAGAGAAGAGATAATAAAAATAAGAACCGAAAAACTTCCGGACCCCGATAAATTAGGGAATGCCGGGAGCTTTTTCAAGAATCCCGTAGTTTCAATAAATAAGGTAAAAGAATTAAAACAAAAATTTCCGCATTTACCTGTTTTTGAATTCGGCAATCAGGAATATAAAATTCCCGCAGGGTGGTTAATCGAAAACGCCGGCATGAAAGGTTATCGTGAAGGCAATGTGGGAGTAAGCAATAAACAGGCTCTTGTTCTTATTAATTACGGAAACGCAACCGGAAAAGAGGTGTTAGAGCTTGCCGGAAAAATAAAAAATTTAATTTTGAAAAAATTTAACATATCTTTGCAAACTGAAGTTAATATTTTATGAAAAAACGGAGTATGTATGTCTGGCGAAAATAATGCTGCTGCCGAAACAAAAAAGAAAACCTTCGGCGAGGTTGTTCGAGATGCTTTCAAGGAATTGAACGAAACCTTTCATGCTTTTATTAAAGCACCTACCGCACTATGGGGAATAAATCTTCCTTATATTATCGAAGGATTGGTATATTTTGGAATTTTAACAATTCTTGGAAAATTTTCATCCGAAAATGTTGGATTAACTGATGCCCAAGCCGGATTGGTTTACAGTTTTGTTACAGGCGGAATTACATTTGCCATGCTGTTGTTCGGAGGTATGTCTGATAAATTAGGAGTTCGAAAATCTCTTGTCCTGGCATTTCTGGCAATGCTTATCGGACGATTTTTTATATCTCTCTCAGGTACGCTCAATTTGGGAACGGGACTTTGGTCACCTATGTTTTTTACTCTTATCGGCGGATTGACAGTAATGGTTTTGGCATACGGACTTTTTCAGCCTGCAGCCTACGCCGGAGTAAAACGCTATACCAATAAAAAGACTGCTGCAATGGGATATGCCGTAATTTACGGTTTTATGAATCTCGGAGCTTTTTTGTCGGGCTTTATTTCTTCTTTTACTCGCCACGGATTTAAGGATGTATTTCCTCCGAATGGCTTAACCGCAGTGTTTTGGGTTTATGTTTTACTGACGGCTGTTTCATTAATTTTAACAATAGTATTAATTACACGTAAAACCGATAAAGCCGCTATCGATAGAGTAAAACAAGAAAACGATGATGCTGACGATGCTGCCGGTATTGAACATCAAGAGGAAGAAGAGGTTAAACCTGACATAAAAGTAAATAACATTCCGATTATTATTGTTACTTTATTTGCTGTTTTATTCTTCTTTTTATCGGGATATGGAATTGAAAACTCAATAAACAAAATTTTTGATGCTCAACTTTTTGGTTTGAATATACACATTGACGTAGCGTTCATATTATTTCTTGTAATGATTATTCTTGCTACAATTGATTATCTTAAACGTCGCCCTTGGCATCCTTTCCGTGATAAAAGATTTACATTTTTTATTTTTATTCTGGTTCCTGTTCAAACACTTTTTGCACATAACTGGTTAACGCTTCCTTATTACTTGGACCGAGCGTTTCAGGGAACAGTTGTAAGTCAGTATTTTGAAGTTTTTTCAAACTTAAATCCTGTACTGATTTTTCTTTTAACGCCAATAATCGCCGGACTAACTGCAAGTGCAAACGTTTACAAAATGATGATTTACGGAACGCTCGTTATGGCAATCCCTACTTTTCTACTTGCCGTGGGACCAAGTATTCCTCTTTTCCTTACTTACGTTTTGATGATGACAATCGGTGAAGCGATGTGGTCACCAAGATTTTTGCAGTGGATCGCCGAAGTTGCACCTAAAGGAAAAGTTGGGCTTTACATGGGAGTAGGGCAGTTCCCATGGTTTTTAGATAAAGTTTTTACGGGATTTTATTCCGGTTATTTCCTTGAAAAGTATTGTCCTAAAAATACTCCGGTAGTGGATTTACACACCGGTACCATGTGGTTTATTTACGGATTAATTGCAATTATTACTCCCGTTAGTTTAATCCTTGCCAAAAACTGGATGCTTCGAGGATTCAAAGAAAAAGCAGATTAAAAGCAATTGATAATTGAGAATTGACAATTGATAATTTTTGAATGCCCTTTCTAAGTTTTGGAGGGGCTTCTTTTTATAAGTTATTGATTCTGATTAGCAATGAAAATATAGATTTTAAAAAATATTTGAATTTTCCAAAATAAATATTGATATTACGTAAGTAATTCAAAAAAATAATTCAAAATTTCACTTTCTGAAAAAACACCGAATAAAGTTGCAATTGAAAAATATATTTTCTAATCAAATTATCCATGTGAAATAACGGGGTCGTCTCTGAGTAGCTTTCTGCTTGAAATCATATAACATTAGAATCGTTAATTTTTTCCCTTAGTTTTTTGGCTTCAATGTCGCGGATTATCTTTTGAAATTTTTATTTAATTAAATAGAAAATTAATTTTTATAACAAATAATAGGATTTATTATGCCAATGGACATTTCTGAACTGCAAAAAAAGAAATTGGTGGATTTATACCAAATAGCAAAAGAATTAAAACTTGATCATTTTAGAGATTTACGTAAGCAAGATCTAATTGTGAAAATCTTGGAGGAACAAACAAAAAAAGACGGGCTTACTTTTTCGAAAGGAGTTCTCGAAGTTCTTCCGGATGGTTACGGATTTCTGAGATCTGAAGATTATAACTACTTACCTTCCCCTGACGACATTTACATTTCACCTTCACAAATAAAAAGATTTTACCTTAAGACCGGCGACTTTGTCAGCGGTCAAGTTCGTCCTCCCAAGGACAGCGAACGATTCTTTGCTCTGCTTAGAGTCGAAGCCGTAAACGGAGTTAGTCCGGAAAAAATCAGACAAAGAACTTTCTTTGATAATTTGATTCCGCTTTATCCGAACAAACGGCTTCATCTCGAAACATCACCCGGCGAATATTCGATGAGAATAGTTGACTTACTTTCGCCAATCGGAAAAGGTCAGAGAGGTTTGATTGTTTCGCCTCCTAAGAGCGGTAAAACCATTCTTCTGCAAAAAATGGCTAACTCGATTACGCGTAATCATCCGGAAGTGAAACTGATGATGCTTCTTATTGACGAACGCCCTGAAGAAGTTACCGACATGAAACGTTCGGTGAATGCCGAAGTTGTTGCATCAACATTCGATGAACAGCCCGAACGCCACGTACAGGTTGCCAATATGGTAATCGAAAAAGCAAAAAGAATGGTTGAGGTTGGGCACGATGTTGTAATTTTACTCGATAGCATTACACGCTTGGCGCGAGCTCACAACACAGTCAGCCCCCATAGCGGTAGAATCCTTTCAGGTGGCGTTGACTCCAATGCGCTTCACAAACCTAAAAGATTCTTTGGAGCCGCTCGTAATATTGACGAAGGCGGAAGTCTTACAATCATTGCTACTGCGCTTGTAGAAACCGGCAGCAGAATGGATGAAGTTATTTTCGAAGAATTTAAAGGTACCGGCAATATGGAATTAGTTCTTAATCGTTCGCTTGCCGATAGACGAATCTTCCCTGCAATTGATTTAAACAAAACCGGAACCAGAAAAGAGGAACTCCTCTTGTCGGAAGACGAACTTAATAAAATTTGGATTTTACGTAAATTCCTAAGCGACTATGATCCTGTTGAAGCAATGGACTTTTTGCTGAGCAGAATGAAAGGGACTAAAACTAATAAAGAATTTCTTAATAGTATGAACAGCTAAGTTGAACTTTATTGGTCGTTCATGGCTTAGTATTTTTGTCCTAACTATTTTTTTAGTAACTGTCTCATTTTCTCAGTCGTCTTACAATCTGCAGACAATTGTTTTGAAAAGCGGGCAGAAAGAAAAAGTCTTTATTTTTTATACGGTTGAGTATTCCCGATTAATCTTCACTAAATCGGATAACGGGTTTAGTGCCTCTGCTACTTTTTCCGTTGAGCTATATGATTCCACTAAAAACTTATTTAGGGATAAAAAAACTAAAAGCGTTTTTGCTGAAAATTATAAGTTGACAAAATCAAAGAAAAAACTTGGCTTTCTTTTTTCTGCTGTTTTGCCTGTCGAAAATTACTTACTAAAGTCAAGTCTTTTGTTAAACAACGAGTCAAGTCCTTTTTCTTTACCATCGAAGCGTATTATCGGAACTTCATCGAAAAATTATTTCCCCTTTTTTGTATTAAAAGATAGTATCAATTCCGTGAAGAAAAGAGTGATTTCGCTCGGTGATTATTATCCCGTTAATAACCGGACAAATACTTTTTTACTTTTATCCGACAAGGATTTAACAAACGTAAACTTAATAGTCAAACAATTTGGGAAGGTAGTTTTCAAAGATAAATTGAGTTATAATACCAGTAGATTTTTGAATCTAAAAGAAGATGCCGGAGAATTGCTGGCACAGTTCAAAAACGGCGAAAACGGTTTGAAAATTTATCAATGCATTAATGCTTTTTCAAAATTAATTCCCGGTGAAGCAACTATCTTTATTGATGATGGTAAATCATTAGTTTATCGTACAATTACTGTTTATTGGGAGCAGATTCCTAAAATATTTTCCGATTGGGATGATGCCGTTGAAGCAATGAGTTTTATTTTTCCTAAAGCGGACATTGAAAAGCTGAGAAACTCCGACGACGCTGATCGTATGGAGAATATCTTTGCTGTTTGGGCAAAGTACGATGATGACCCTTCAACCGCTTTCAATCCTTTAATGGATGAATTTTTTAAGCGTGTGGATTATGCGGATGAACATTTTTCCGTATCGAAAAACTTGCCCGGATATAAGACCGACAGAGGTAAAATATTTATTCGAAACGGAAAACCATTTACAATTAATAGAGATTTTACTAAGTTAGGTTACTCTCGTGAAATTTGGAGTTACGGGAATCATAAATTTATTTTTATCGATAAACGCGGTCTTGGTGAATACAAATTATTCGGTTCGAGATGAAATCTTTAGCTTTAACATGCGGCGATATTAACGGAATTGGTCCTGAGATAATTATTAAATCTCTTACAAGAATCCATTCCGATTTGGAAGATGAATTAATAATTATTATTCCCGAATCGATATTCAATAAAGCGATTGAGTTAGTAAACCCAGATTTCCCATATTCCATTTTCAAACCGAACATGCAACCATCTAAAGGAATTAAACTTTTTCTAATTAATGAATATTCGTTCAACATAGGAAAGGCGACGCGTGAAAGCGGTATGGCGGCTTATGATGCTCTTGATACCGCAATAAAGTTGGTGGAATCCGGTAGGGCGGAGGGTATTGTTACAGCTCCTCTTTCAAAAGAGGCATTCGCTTTAGCCGGAGTAAAATACAACGGACATACAAAGCTGTTGGCGGACAGAAGTAAAATTACAAATTATATGATGACATTTATCTCGGATACTTTCAAAACCGGATTAGCTACAATTCACGTCCCGATAAAAGATGTTGATCGGCTTATCACGTCAAAGTTAATTAACGATAAGTTAACAATTGCCGTAAATATGCTTAGAGATGACTTCGGCATTAACAAACCTAAAATTGCCGTTTTAGGTTTAAATCCGCATGCAGGGGAAAATGGTTATATCGGGACAAAGGAAGTTGAGGTGATTGTGCCGTTAATAAATAAGTTTAACTCAAAATCAAATAATATCGAAGGTCCTTTTGTGCCGGATGCCTTTTTCGCAACTAACAACTATTTAAATTATGACTTTGTTTTAGGCATGTATCACGACCAAGTGCTCATTCCGTTTAAGATGATTAATTTTAATACAGGCGTAAATTACACAGCAGGATTGCCATATGTTCGTACATCTCCCGACCACGGAACTGCATATGACATTGCATGGAAAGGTATTGCAGACGAAAAAAGTTTTCTTCAATCAATCGGTTGGGCTGTTAAAATTTTGAAGAAGAGAGATGGAGAAGGTTAAGCAATATCAAATCTTGAGCAAATTATACTCTCATCTAATGGATGATGTTGATTACGACGCTTGGTCCGAATACATCATGGAGCTGTTTAACGAATATGAGTGTAAAAATCAAATTGTTTTAGAACTTGCTTCGGGAACTTGCGCATTAGCGGAAAGTTTGAAGAGATTTGAAATTTATACCATAGCAACTGATAACTCCTTATCTATGCTTCAAATTGCAGAAAAACAAATCGCCGAAAAAGTCTGCTGCGATATGAGAAGGATTCCGTTTAAGCGTAAGTTCGATTTTGTTTTCTCTGCATTCGATAGTGTAAATTACCTTTTGACTAAAGATGATTTAAGTTTGCTGTTTGAATCCGTTAGCGATGTTTTATCCGAGAATGGTATTTTTACGTTTGATGTTAGTCTTGAGCAAAACAGTCTGAATAATTTAGAACATCTGAACAGAGACGGAAAAACCGGAGATTTTGAGTTCACGCAAAAAAGTTTTTACGATAAAAGAAATAAGCTGCATATCAATAAATTTGAGATAAAGACGTTGAATGAAATCTTTACGGAAATCCATAAACAACGGATTTATGATTTTTTTGATTATTTTGATTTAATCGATAATAGCCCTTTGTACGTTGCGGATTGTTTTGAGGCTTTTACATTTGAAGATGCAAACCCTGATTCGGACAGAGTTCAGTTTGTATTAAAAAGGAGAGATTAAATGCTGGTTTTTGAAGATGTAAGTTTTAGCTACAATGATATGATTCTTCTTGATGAGATAAATTTTAAAATTGATGAAGGAGAATTTGTTTACTTAACCGGAAAAAGCGGGGTAGGAAAGTCAACTATTATCAGGCTAATTACCGGCGCTGTGAAAATGAATGCAGGTTCAATAATTTTCGACAATTTTAACTATCGGGAGCTAAAAGAAAAAGACTTACCCAATATCAGGCGTAAATTGGGAATAGTTTTTCAGGATTTTAAATTTTTACAAGACAGAACTATCTATCAAAACCTTTCATATATAATGGAAATTTTCGGATATTCATTTCGTTCGAGAAGGAAAAAAATATTGAGTATTCTCTCGGATGTCGGATTGTTAGATAAAAAAGAGATGTTTCCATCGCAACTATCAGGCGGGGAATTGCAGCGTGCGGCGATAGCAAGAGCCTTATTAAACAATCCGATGCTTGTGCTAGCCGATGAGCCAACCGGTAATCTGGATCCCGAGACATCAGAAGAAATATTAGATTTGTTTTTAAAAATAAACAAGCGTGGAACAGCAGTCCTGTTTACCACGCATGATTATTCTTTAATAAAAAATAACTTCAAAGTTTTCGAACTAAAGGATAAAAAATTATTTGAAAAATATTAGCAATCTTTCAGCTCTTCTTCAATTGATTTTGTAACATCATCGACCGGTTGGTTACCATCAACAGAAATAATTTTAATCGAATCTTTCTCTTTGTAAAAATTGATAATCGGCTCGGTTGCTTCTTTGTAAACCTTAAGTCTGTTCTGAACAACTTCCAATGTATCATCTTTTCTTTTAATTAATGAACTTTTAGCACCGCAAACCGGACATGTATCAGGTTCAACAATTTGTTCTTCAGTTATTATAGAATTACACTTAACACAGAGTAATCTGCTTGTAAGTCTTTTGATGATAATATCGAAATCGACCATTATTTCAAGCAAACAAGTATGTACAAGGTTCAGTTCTTTACGTATTTCTTCAAAAATATGGACTTGTGGAATTGTGCGGGGGTAACCGTCGAGAATAAAGCCGTTTTTACAACGGTCGCTAAAAAGCATTTCACGAACTAACTTAGCCATTAAATCATCAGTTACCAACTCTCCTTTTTCCATAATATCTTTTACGATTTTTCCCAGTTCGGTACCTTCTTCAACCGCAGCACGAAGAATATCGCCTGTAGATATATGGGGTATGTTCAAATCTTTTGAAAGAACTTTTGCTTGAGTTCCTTTGCCAACTCCGGGTGCACCGAAAATTATTATTTCCATGTTGTTCTCATGTTGTTAATAATATAATAAAGTTAAAGTGATGTTACAAAATTACGTTTTTTATTAAAAAATTCTTGCATTAATTTTTTGCTTTCTTCTTCGTAAATTCCGGTAAAAAGGTTTACTTGATGATTATACTTATCGTCTTCAATTACATTATACATCGAACCGCATGCTCCAAATTTGGGCTCCGGGGTACCTACATATAAGTTTTTTATTCGAGCCAGTTTTATTGCTCCGGAACACATAAGACAAGGTTCAACCGTAACATAAATATCACAATCAGTTAGGAACTTACTGTTAAGATTGTTCATTGCTGCTGTAATGGCAAGTATTTCAGCATGTGCGGTTGCGTCGTGAAGTCTTTCTACTTGGTTATAACCTCTTCCGATTATTTGTCCGTTTTTAACTATAACAGCCCCTATCGGAATTTCATCTTCGAGGAGAGCCTGCTCGGCAAGGAGCAGGGCTTGAAACATATACTTATAATTTTCTTCTGAGAAAATCATTTACTCTCTCTGTTAGTACGCCCGGAAGGATTCGAACCCTCAACCTTTTGATCCGTAGTCAAACGCTCTATCCAATTGAGCTACGGGCGCATATTTTTAAAGTTCAAAAATAGTACATTTTTTAAATTTCACCAAATTTTATTTAATCAAAAAATTATATTTTTGAAAATTGAAAAAATTAGAATATTTATCTGAAAATATTTATATTGCCCTCAATTATTAGGTTATTTATGCAGAGCGAAGAAAAAAATTACTATTGGGGAAAACCTTTAATCATATTGATTGCATTAAGTTTTGCAGTCTTTTTAATTAATCGTTCAATTGATTTTTTTTTCCATCCGCAAATTGTTTCAGTACTTCAAGATTCCATTTTCAGCAAAGATCTCTCAACTATACTTAATTCGTTTGGAAATATGGGAGAAATAATGACTTCCGTACTTGGGATTGAGATAACGGCAGTTGCGATTATTGTTCAGTTGGCAGCAAATAAATATTCTTCAAAAATTATGGAGATGATAATTTCTGACAGGGTTAATTTTTTTGTAGTTGCCCTTTTTGTTGTCGCAGGAGCTAATACAATTTTACTTGCCAACACTATGACTGCCGATAAAGTACCCTATTTTAGTATTCTATTTACCTTACTAATGCTTGTTTTTAGTTTAACAATTGTAATTCCGCATTTTACTTATGTTTTTAATTTTCTAAGGCCAAAACATTTTTTGAAAGAAGTTGAACTGGAATCTAAAAAATTATTGAAATCTTCACTTAGTGTAAGCGATAAAAACTTAATACGTCAAAAAAGGAATGAACTTGCTTACAACATCGATTTTATTGGTGATGTTGCATTAAACTCTGTTTACCAAAGTGATAGAGCAGTTTCTTTGTTATGCCTAAACACGTTCAAAAACATTTTGATATACTACTTGCCATTTAAGAAAAATTTCCCGGAAGCATGGTTTGAACTAACAGGTTCAGAACACTTAGATCCTGATTTTGCGAATTACAGTGAATATGTTATGCGACGGATTGAAGAAGAAAAAGTACTTCTTGAAAGGAAGATTTTTCGACTTTACGAAATGGTGTTCATTAATTCAAAAAACAATCAACGGGATATTGCATCCGGAGTATTAATTAACAGCAGATTGATTTTCGAGCAAGCTGTCGCTTATAATGATGATGGAGTTATTTGGACAATTATGCAATATTTTAATTCATTCCTTCGTGCCGCAATTACATCCCGTGACCCGCGTTCGGCTTTTAATACGCTGGAGCATTATAGAATAATGGCTGAAAAAATGCTCGATTACGATTTTCAAATCTTATTGAAATTTTATTTTTTCTTTAAATATTATGGACAGGAAGCAAATAAATATAACGTATTTTTTATACTCGAAACTGCTTCTCACGATTTGTATCAAGTAACTAAACTTGCTTACGAACATAAAATTGATAATTTTGAAAAATTACTGGAGTTGTTTTTAACTTTAGATGAACCAATTGAAAATAATAATGCTGATGGACAACAGAAGGAATTATCGTTAATTGGTGTTAGAATAGCTCAGGCAAAATTAGCGGCATTTTTCCTTCGTAAGAATGATATTAAATATGCGAAAGAAGTTTTCAATGATATGCTTGTTGAACCCCCTAAGAGAATTCAAACTATTAAAGATATAATCTTTACTACAGATACTGAAGAGTTTTGGGAAATAACCCCAAGGGGGATAAATTTTTATTATTTATCGGAAGAAGATAAAGAAGCTCTTAAAACTTTTTTCAGTTGGTTTGATTTGAAACACTGATTTTTAAATTTTTTTTTATTAACTTTACTTATTAACTCAACAAAAGAGGAGATGTATCGTGGCAAAAAGAAAAGCAAACGAACCGAAAACTGCTTTTGGTCGTTACATGGTTTACACATTTATCCCTTCATACGCTAATAATGTTAACGGCGTTGTTTATATGGGTGCTGCAATTTTAATTATTATTGTTGGTCTTCGAGGGCTTGGAAAAGTAGCCGGACAACTTTCAGTTATCCCTAGAGTTATGTTAACTGAAAAAGGTTCTCTTGACCCGAACTGGGTTGTTGGTGCTATTTTATTAGAGTTCACGTTGTTGATGTTACTTGCAGTTGTTACATTTTTCACTCCGGAGGGAGATTCACATGCTAAGCCAAAGGAAGAAACTTCGGCTGCACCACGACCGGATTTTCAAAAAGATATCAGAGAATTAAAAGATTTAACTGATGAAGAAATTAAGATGGTAAATGAGTATCTTGACAAGTTCGAAGCAATATCGAAACGTATTAATGATATTCAGATGAACAACGTCAAAGCATTATCATCGTTGAAAGAAGTAGTTAAAAGTTAAATCATTTTTTTTTATTAATTAGAAGAGGAAAATTACCATGAAAAAAAACATGGTCTATTTTGTCTTATACATTGTTCTGATATCCGAACTATTGATGGTTATTGTGGAAAGAGATGATCTGCTGGAGGAACAAGAGGCTGTTCAAGTTCAAATGTTAGGGACAATTGCCAAGTCTTACAATAATCCGGTTCTCTTAAATGTTCCAGAAACTAATTCCGATTACAGTATTAAAAGTAAAAACCCTGAACCTAAAAAGGTTTTTATGACTCCAATTGGTTTGGTGTCAGATAAAGAGAAAGCAAATGTTCAATATACTATTGTTCTTGATCCGAAGTCAAAGAATATACCTCCGGATTGGCCAAAAGATGGTATAAATAATGAGACAAAAAACGATAAATATTTCATTACGAAAAACAAAGACGGCTCAGCTGTTTTTAACGCGTTAATTAAAAGACCCGGACTCTATTCTTGGGATGCAAAGTTCAGTGTTAAACGGGAACTTCCAAGTTATTTGCCCGATTTTTTGCAGGAAAAATTGAAAGAGATGGTTGGAGATAACCTTTCTGCAATGAGTGAGCCCGTTAAGTTTACAGTTAATGCTAAACGTCTGGGTGGAGTTAAAAAGAAAGAAGTTGAATTTTCATTCTAATAATTTATTTGAAAAAGAAACAGGTTTGATATGAAAAAGTTAGTGCTTTTTTTCTTGATTGTGAGTGGTGCATTTTTTAGCGTAAACGCTAAAGTAACCATTAAGGATACTGTAAATGTCACAGCTCTTCAAAAATTTAAGATTCCTGCCAACAAGAATATTGTTATCTCAAATGTTCTTAGGATTAAGATTGAAGCGGAATTACTTGATGCCGGAATGAATCCAATCCGAAAATGCGATGAACTTTGGCAAGATCCTACAGCTGCAGAAATTGCCAAGAAAACTCGCGGCGGAAGAGGGACAGATATTCAGTTTTCGGTATATGAAACAATTAAAGAAGAAGGAACTTATTATATCAAACTTAATGTAAAAGTTAAGGGAGAACGCGGCTCGGGTAAAAAAACTGTTTATTATATGGTAAATGTTAAATTACCCGAAGTTGCTGCCCCTATTGATTTGAGTGAAAAAGGTTATTATTATTCACAGAAAAAAACATTCAGTTTTGCTACAATCCAATTTGCAGACCCTTCGCTATATTCTTACAAAATATTCGATAGCGGAAATAACATAATTGAACAACATGATGGTTCTGTTGTTAAACTTGACAGTGTACTTTCCGAACTAAAATATGTTGGACGCAAAGTAAAAGTAGTTGGATATTATAATGGAGATAAGTTTCAGTACAGAGAACTTGGGAGTCCTGACATTCATAATTCAGAATGGGAACTAAATATTCTAAAACCTCAAATTAATGATTTTACGGATTGGAGAAGAACTGACAACAATTCGAAAGATGAGCCAATAATCATCAGCGCTTACAACCGTAATGCAATGAGAATTTTATATTCTTACTTTGGCAAAACCAAAAACGGTTTTGTTGTAATACAACCTGAAGTTAAGGGATTCAGGTTAACTTCCGAACCAAAAGGACTTGTAAATAATGCAAGACCTACTCGAGCCGGAAGTTGGCTTTACGTACAGTTTCAACTTAGTAAAGATTATCTTGACGGAATAGAAGAATACGGAGAAGTTGACGTCAAGCTTCACGTACAATTCCGTACACAGTTTGGAGAAATGATTGACAGAACATATGATGCCACTATTTATAAATAATTGCTGAAAGATTATGAAAAAACTAATACTATCATTAATCATATTATTTACCTTTACATCTTCCTTTGCACAACAAACGGATGATTTGGTAAATATGATTAAAGTGAAGCTTGAGAAGGACAAAAAATATTTGAATGTTTATTCTCTTCCGCTTGAAATGGATAAAAAGCAAGATTCAGATATTTTGGTTCTTCCAAGAACTAACAGAAAAGAACCTTTTCAGTTTAAGTTTGGGGATGAATATCAATATCGTATAGTGATATTAAAAGATGGTCTTGATTTGGATTCCCTTCAGCTTTTGTATATCGAAGAGATTAAACTCAATTCGTTAGCTTCCGGTGGTTTATTCGAATCTGTTACACCACCCAAAGATGATACAACAAAAGTTATCAATTTTGAAGATATGTTCAATCTAAGGGTAAATTATCCTGCCATATATAAAAAATTATACTACAAGGTTGAAACTTACATAATGGTCAATGAAGATACTCCGTTAGAATCGTTATTAAGAATAACACCTGATGATAATATCAGGAAAAGTTTCGGCTTTGCATCACGCGATATGACCGATTATATTAGATTTCAGCACTTTAATGAACCTGCTCATTGGTATCCTAAATTGAATCAGAAGAAAAAATCTTTTGGTAGAAATAAAGGTAATACAGAAACTAATTTTCATTTTGATGTCAGTTTAAATTCTTTTAGTTTTTCTCATAGTTTTATGCAGTTCGGTATTGGGGGTGCAAGTTTGGAAATGGATGTTAAAGAGGATGTACTCAATCTATTGCCAATGCAAAATATGTTACTTGATGCCGGTTTCAGAACTCTTTTTATGCTGGGAGATAAAAAAACTCCTAAGCAAAACACATATATCGATGCTAAGTTTCAAGTAAGATGGTTTATGTCGCATAAAACATCTTTAGACGGATTTTGGCAGTTTAATAATAATCCGCTTATCATGGCTGATGAGCCCCGACTAAATTTTACTACCGGCATACTTTCGGATATTACTATTACTCGTCCGTTTACTTTGCCGGACATGCGTCTTTATTTTTCTGTATCCGGCAGCGATCTTAGTGAAGCAAATGCTTATTTAACAGGAAATAGGCATATTAACAATGGCGGCACATATGCATATTTTTCATTAAGTCAAATTCATTATTCAATGTCGTTTTATTGGAACGCAGATGAAAAAATGGAAAATATGTTTCGTCTTGATGCCGGTTTCGGATACTATGATATTTGGAGAGCTGAGTATAACGGAAACAATTATAAATCGAAAGAATTGATTCAGAACAAAGTTATGCCAAGCATTAAACTTTGGTACACGTTTGTTCCCAAAGATTTACCTTTATTGGCAACATCATTTAAAATTTTTGATGCACAACTTACTATTAGTGCTTGGATTCGTTTACTTAATATTAATAATCATAACGTTAGATTTGATATTGAATACATTACAGCTCCGCTTGGTCGAAAATTAAGAGATTGGGAAACTAAAGGTGGATTAGCCCTTAACTTGAGGTACAGATATGGACTATAAAAAAATAACTACTGCATTTAAGTTATTGTTGTTTGCTATTATTGCTATCTCAACAATTTCCGTTGCTCAAACTACTTCTGAGCAAAAACGGTTATCGGATTTAAAAAAGATTTTTAATAATCTTGAATATAATACTATTGCTTACAACGACTTAAAAGTTAAATGGGTAATTAAAGATCCCAGTTTTGTTCGAGATGTTTTCGGACGGTTTATTGTAAACAATGCACTTCGTCTTAATGGTAAGAAGATAAATAGTTCTAAACTTAAAAAGTTAGCTCAAAATATATTTGAAGGGAAAGTTGTATTAGATTTGCGTAAACGTTATTACGACGATGAAATAGAATTTTTCGCATTTGTCCCGGAAGGCGAATTAGACAAGGAAAATCCGAATTATTTGTTTGACCCTGTTTATGACGGGTTTTATTTGCGCGAAATTGTAGGTAAAAATATTTATCAGGAATTGCAAAAGCGTCAATACTATTTCAGTGATATTACAAAAAAGGAATATGACGTAAAACCTGGATTCTTCTTCGATATTAATATGGAAATGATAAATCCTTATTTAATGTTTTGGTCAACTACGTCTGATTACCGTAATAAGTATCTTGCTACAGTTTTCGGTAAATGGGGAATGAGTGAAGTATATTTCCCTGCATGGACTTCTCCGGAGTATTTTGTAGGTACGCAAGTAACATATTACAAGTATTTGACTGATGATCCTGAGGAGTACACGTACAAAGTTGCTATAGGTACCGGGGTTTCTTCCGGAATTGTTTATCCCACTGCTCAACCTGCATCTCCACTTATGAAATCGGCAGATGACATTTACTTTAAGATTAACGGGGATGTTTTCAAATATCTTTTCCCTAAAGTTAAAGGTTATTATCTTGATTTCTCGGGTTCGTTCTCTTATTCCGACTATACGGATAAAGAGTTTGGTAAAATGGATACTACAAGTTTTTATTCTGTAAGGGATTTTGTGAATTTTAGTGTAACCAAAAGAAAACTTGTAAACTTATTTGACTTAGGTCAATTGATGGTTGGTTTGGGAGTTTCGTCTCACACGTTAAAACACTTAAAATATTTTCCAGGGAGGAAAAATTTAGTCGATTTAGACGGACATGACTTTTTTGATAGTTTTACTCATTTTGTTAATGCAAAAATAGGGGTTGAAAGGTATGGCGGATTAATTCAGCATCAAATTATTTTTAATGTAAGCTATTCATCCGAAGGATATGGCGTCGGAGGTGTGAGTCTAAAAGCTATGTTGAGTGATACTTTTGGTATTAGAATTACTTATAATTCATTTTTTAGTTTGGATACTCAAAAGTATCCTTTTAGGACTGATACTCAGTTGATTTTTTCACCGATAATCAGAATAAATTACTAATAAGTTTGTGAAAAAATATTTTAATTACATATTTTTTACCGTAATTGGCTTAGTTGTTTTTGCTTTGCCGACATTATTGAAAAGTCAGAATCTTGGCGATTATTATAAGTTGGCTGAAAAAAAATTAAAAAGTGACAAAAAATATTTAAATATTTATGCCGTTCCGGTTGATATAAACAAGAAAGATCTTTCCGCCCTCAAAAATGTTCCGAAACTTAATTTAAAAGTAAAATCGTACTCTTTTGAAAAGAGAGATGGAGTTAATTACATTTTTGAGTTTTTAGGCGAGACATTAGATACTGATTCCCTTACAATTTTACAAGTATTTGAGGAAATTGATCGTTCCGTACAAAGCGGTGGAGGTGGCTTATTTGACCAAATTTCATCCGGCTCCAATTATGATACTACTTTAGTTTTAAGTTTCGGCGATATTCAGAACTTATACTTTAATAACAAAAAGATTTATATTAAGTTGTATAAACTTCTTGTAAATGCTCTTGAAGAACAAATGCCAAACTCATTGCTTGGAATTCCGGTTGATGATAAATTGATGAAAAGTAAGGGGATTTCAGGTAAAAATAATCAAGATTTCTTAAACTATAATTGGGTAAATTCCTCAGAATATTTCCCGAGACCTGTTCTTATTAAGAAGAAAGCCAGAAGAGGCAGAAGAAAAAAAGGAGCTCTGAATTTCCCTTATCATGTAGAGGCAGATTTTAGCCATGTAACTTTTTACGATTCTAAACACCTAAATTTAGGATTCAGTTCAATCGGTGCCGAATGGAACTCCGAGACAAAAGTCCTTAATTTGCTCCCGTGGCAATCAATGACCATGTCTCTTGGAGTAAGAACGTTTATCTCCTTTTCGGAAGTCGTCCGAAATTTGTACGATGACTTTTTAATTAATGCAAAAATATTGACTCGTTTTAGACTTAATACATCTTCGTTCTCATACAAATTACCATTTGTTTATGCCGATCCTCCACGCTTGAATGTCCTTTCCGCTTTGGTTGTTGATGTGAATACAACAAGAATTTACGGACTTCCTTTTATGAATTTTTATTTTGCCAGTGGATTTAAGGATTTTAGTCGTCCTTATGTTTCTTTTGGACCAAGCGATAGTTCGCGCGCATTTTTTAATACTAATTCTTGGGAATATACAATGTCATTTTTCTGGAATAAAAGTGAGCGTTTAAACATGAGATTTAAGATTGACATTGGTATGGGTGCGTATGACGTGTATAAGGTTATTTACCATAAGGGTGTTAGAGATTATCCTGTACATTACAAAATTAGTCCGGTACTGAATTTTTATTTTACGTTTGTTCCACAGAAAAAAGAATTGTTTGGTATGAAGTTGAGATATTTTGACAGTATGCTTAGGGGAAAGTTTTGGTTAAAGATTTTTGAATTGGACAAACTTCATACATTCAGATTTCAGGTTGAGTATATTTCAAAACCAATGTTTAGGCAATTAAACGAATGGGAAAATACCGGTGCAGCTGTTCAATTAGTTTATAGGTTGGGATTTTAGTGAAAAAATTAACTTTATTAATATTGCCAATAGTTTTTCTTGTTTCTTCTGTTTCGGCACAGAATTCCGATTCGCTGAAGATTGAGCGAATTAAAAGAATTTACCATAGTTTGGAATACAACACAATTGCTTTTAATGATTTAAAAAATATCTGGGATATTACCGATCCGCTCTTTGTAAGAGAAATATTTAATCGGATGGTTGTTGCTAATGCATTAAAAGTTGACGGGAAAAAACCGACTAAGAAATTTGTAGAACAAAAAGCACGAGATATTTATCAAGGGAAGGTATTTGTTGAATTACGAAAACGCTATTACGATAATGAAATTGAGGTGATGAGGTTTTTCACAGAATCAACATTAGATTCAAATAAAAATGTTTATTTCTTTGATCCTATTTTGGATAATGTTCAGATTAAAGAAATTTTAGGCGAAAAACTTTACAATAATCTTAAAAGCCAGTTTTATGCATTTAACGATTTAACAAAAACTTATTATGATAATAAAGACGCATATGATTTTGATATTAATTTGAATATTGCTAATCCGGAATTGATGTTTTACTCCTTGACCACTACTTATAGAAATAAATATCTTGTCTCTTATGTGGGAAGATGGGGGAACGATTATTTGCTGATTCCCGGGTGGTATTATCCCAATTATGTTGCAGGGCTTAAGGTTACTTATATCGACTATCTTGTTAACTCCGAGCCTTATCGTACATATTCATTTGAAACAGGAATTGGCTTTACTGCTCATCAGCCTGAATTTGAATTTAGTCCTTTAAGCGGAGGTAAACTTTATAGTACGGGTTCTAATCTTTACTTTAAGTTCGAAGGAAATCCTTTAAATCTTTTTATGGATAATGCAAAGAATTACAATTTTGAGTTATTTACTTCATTTGCGGTAACACAATATCCTGCAACTTATTTTAATTTGGAGTATATTTCAAAGTTCTACTCAACGCGCAATTATTTTGCCATAGTCGGACATTATAATAATATTTTTAATGTAATGGATTTAGGATGGCTTAACGCTTCAGCGGGCATTTCGGGATTTGATATTTACAATTACTTATATAATCCGAAATATTCAAATTTAATAGATTTGGACCCTGATCAAGCAAAGTTTAAATATAACTTAAATTTTGAAGCTTCATTAGCAAATGCGCCTGGTTTATTGCAGTATAATGCTGCGTTTCAATGGAATATTAATGTTAATGACGGATATACTTACTTTGGCATTAAAACAAGGGTTATGCTGGGAAACACTATAGGTTTTGATTTTAAATATTACTCCGGTTTTTCATTTTCCGGCAGTTTACCTTTTTACAGACAAAAAAGTTATTTGGTGTTTTCACCAATCATAAGAATAAATTATTAATATTATTTGACGGGGAGCACTCTGGGATTTAAATTAATTTGTTAGTTTAATTTATGATGAAACGTTTAACAAAAATATTGTTGCTTATTTTAGCATTAACTTCCGGTGTATTGGTTGCACAAACAAGTAACACACCTAAAGCTAAAACTATTAAGGTTACTTCCCCTAACGGAGGTGAACTTTGGCAGATCGGTACATCACAAACAATACTTTGGAGCAGCACAGAAATTTCAACTGTTAACGTTCAGTACTCAATAAACAGCGGGGTAAGTTGGACAACCATTGCCTCAAATGTTATTGCAAGTTTAGGAAAATATGTATGGGCAATTGATTCCACAACAGTTCCTCCGTCTCAAGAAGCAAGAATACGGATTGTTGATGCCGGAGGAAGCGGAATTTTCGATATTTCCGATTCAAACTTCATTCTCTCTGAATTACGCATAAACTCACCTAAAATAGGCTCGGTTTTTCAAACAGGTAGAGCTACTGCTATTAATTGGTTCGCAAGCAGCGATATTGCAACGGTTACGATTCAATATTCAGTAAACGGAGGAACAAGTTGGAATACAATAGCTGCAGGGGTTAATGCAAATGATAATACTTATCTTTGGGATGTTAATATCGTTTCATCTAACCGGACAAAAATAAGAATTTATGATGATGCGCATCCGGCAACAATTATTGCAACTTCTCCTAATTTTATTGCCGCTGATTTATCGCTAATTTCTCCTATCGGGGGTGAATCGTGGCGTGCCGGTTCAACTCATGTTATTTCTTGGAACAGTTCCTACATTACTTACGTTAAATTGGAGTACTCCGTTGATGGAGGTCCTTGGATTGAAATTGCCGATTCTGTTTCCGGAGGAGTCGGTTCATACGGCTGGCAAGTTCCCGATGTTTTGTCGAGCCAAGTGTTGGTAAGGATTAGCCATTCGGGAAATTCAAATGTTTACGACCAAAGTTCATCCACATTTACGGTATTGAATCTCAAAATCACTTCACCTGATGGGGGAGAAGGATGGGAAATAGGCATCGATGTTCCGATTACTTGGACAACCAACTTATCGGGGAATATTGATATTGATTTATCAACCGATGGAGGGGCAACATACACAGAAAGTATAGCTTCAAATATTTCTTCCGGATTAAATACTTACACTTACACAGCTCCGAATACTCCAACGGGCGAAGCAAAAGTTAAAATCTCATCTTCTGCGGATTCATCTATTCTTGATGAAAGCCATGAAAATTTCACAATCGGTTCAGTTACAGTTACCGCTCCTGTGGGAGGTGAAAATTGGCTTGCCGGACAGCCTCATAATATTTCGTGGACAAACACAACAGGGATTGATGTAGTCGGAATTGATTATACTACAGATGACGGAACAACTTGGAACACTATTGTTAGTGCTTATCCGGCGGGATTGAGTACTTACACTTGGTTTATTCCGAACGGATTGTTCGGAGGAAATGTTAAGGTAAGAGTTTACGATTCTGCTACCGGAATCGGGAAAAAACATAAAAGTAATTCGTTTAGCATTGCTACACTGCAAATTTCTTCTCCTTTGAATGGTGCTATTTTCAAATGGGGAGATAATGTGATAATTAATTGGACTGCAAGTTCAAATATTTCAAATGTAGCGATTGATTATTCATCGGATGGAGGAACTAACTGGATTTTAATTCAAAATAACATTGCGGCTTCAACCGGTACTTATTCTTGGACTATTCCTAACGGACTTTCATCAGACCAAATGAAAATTCGGGTTCGCGATGAAAGTAACGAAAATTTTGCAAATACAAATCCCGGATATTTTACGGTTGGAAATATTTCCGTTCTTACTCCCAACGGCGGAGAAAAAATTGTTGGAGGAATTTCTTATCCGATTACTTGGAGTGCTACAAATTCAATTGGTCAGGTAAGAATTGAATATTCGGTTGACGGAGGCGCTACCTATACTAATATCCCCGGAGCCAGTGCGGTTGATGCTCAGGATGAAAGTTATAATTGGCATGTCCCTAATATTTCAACATCTCAGGCAAGAGTCCGGATAAGTGACGCAACTACAGCAAACATTCTTGATGCTTCGGATAATGATTTTTCAATAGGAATTTTACAAATAACATCACCTAACGGTGGAGAAGGATTTTCACCCAATCAGACTACAAATATTACTTGGAACTCAGATAGAGTTACTCAACTTTTGATTGAGTTTTCAACTGATGGTGGAGGAAGCTGGACAACAATTGCTTCCGGAGTTGATGCAACGTTGGGTACTTATTCTTGGACAATTCCTACATCTTATACTAATTCCGGATTAATCAGAATTTCCGATTTAAGTAATTCGAGTAATTTTGATCTTTCAGGTTCTTACTTTGCTATAGGAAATATTTCTGTAACATATCCTAACGGAAGGACGATATTACAAGCAGGAAAAACATATAATATCACTTACGATTATTCTTCTAATATTAATTCCGTTGATATTGAACTTTCAACTGACAACGGAACAAGTTGGTCCCCGATAGTAAATAATACTGCAGCTACCGGAAGTTATTCATGGATGGTTGGGCAAATTCATGCAGCAAATGCTTTTGTCAGGGTACTTTATCATTCGTTTACGGATATTTACGATGATTCTGATAATGATTTTAAGATTGAGTTACTTCAACTTGGAAGTCCAAACGGAAGCAATTATTTTCTGGTTGACAGTGTTGCGACAGTAACTTGGACCAGCAGACAAATTGCTAATTTGAAGATTGAATATTCCACGGATAACGGCGCAATATGGCAAACAGTTGTAGCTTCAACTCCGGCGTTACCTCAATCATATGATTGGACAATACCGAATACTCCCTCAACCAATACATTGCTTCGATTAAGTGATGCCGACAACCCGTCAATTGAGATTGCCGACACCTCAGCTTCAGTATTTACAATAAATTTACTCTATATGGTTTCTCCTAACGGAGGAGAAAACTATATTGTTAATGATAACGCAATAATAAGATGGCTCGCATATAGTTCTCTTGCTACAGTTCGTCTCGAATATTCAACTAATTCAGGTACTTCTTGGAACCCGATTGCGTCTAATATTACCGCTTCGGATAAGCAATATACATGGACAATTCCCAATGCACCAACTAATAGAGCATTAGTACGTATAGTGGATGAAACTAATTCCTCTGTGTTGGATGCCAGCAATAATTATTTTTCAATCGGTTCAATTTTGCTTACTTCGCCAAACGGTGGAGAGAAATGGCAGGTTGATTCCGTAAAGACAATTACTTGGCAAAATATTGCAACAATTGCCAATGTAAAATTGTACTATTCAATTAATAGCGGAACAACTTGGAATTTAATTCAACAAAATGTAGATGCAACAGCAGAAAGATTTGATTGGACAGTTCCCGACAGCGTAACAAGCAGAGCGATGGTTCGTATTGAAAATAGTACTGATTCAACTATTAATGATGAAAGTGACGGTACTTTTTCTATTGCTAATATTACAATCACTTATCCGAACGGTGGTGAGTTTCTACAAGCCGGGGATGTACTGCCGATATTATGGCAATCGTATAATGTTGATAATGCCACAATTCAGTATTCTGATGATAACGGAGTTACTTGGCAAACAATTACCAACAATGTTCAGGCATCTTTGGGACAATATAATTGGACAATACCCAACTCATTATCAACAACTACTTTTTTGATTAGAATTATTGACAACGATTTTAACACGGTTCACGATATTAGCGATGCAACGGCTAATGTATTTTATCTTACAGTCTCATCTCCTAACGGAAGCGAGGCTTGGAATTCCGGAACTGTGAAATCCATTACTTGGAATTCCGGCGGTATTTCAAAGTTGGATATCGATTATTCTACAAATTCCGGACAGAGTTGGACATCAATTACAACAGGCATTTCTGCCTCAGGAGGAAGTTATAGTTGGAGTATCCCGTCTTCTTTATTTTCCGACTCAATGCTTGTGAAATTTACAGATTCGTCTCATCCCGGAATAAAAGATTCAAGCGATAATTTATTTGTAGTAGGTGATATTTCAATCACGGAACCTATTTCATCTACTGTATGGCAAACAGGTTCGGTTCAGCCAATCAAATGGAGTTCAGCCGGAGTTCAATCTCTGAAAATAGAAATTTCATTTAACGGAGGTACAACCTGGTCTCAGATTTCACCCTCATATGGTGCAGGCTCCGGTGTTTATTACTATAACGTTCCTAATAATTCAACTGCAAACGCAAAGATTAGGTTAACTGATGTTAGAACCGGATCGGAAATTACAGAAACATCACAAACATTTACAATTAATAATTTAAGCCTAACTTATCCGACATCTTCATCTCTTTGGATTGCTGGAGATTCATACACAATTACATGGAATAGTTCCAATATTGTAAACCTTGGAATCGATTATTCAACTGACGAAGGAACTACATGGAATGCGGTAACGGCCTCAACTCCGGCTTCAACCGGAAGTTATAATTGGACTATCCCGGATTCTTTATCTACTGATAAAGCAAAAATAAGAATTTTTGATGTTGATAATAATGCCGCTATTGATAGTTCGGAGAACTTTACAATTGGTGCTGTTTCAATTGAAATGCCTATCTCATCAACGGTTTGGCAGTCAGGTAAAACCTACAAAATTAATTGGGCGGCTTCCTCAAGTATTTCTCAAGTTAATGTTGAATATTCAACGAATAACGGGACTTCATGGAATACAATTAGCACAAATGTAACTGCTTCCGATTCTTCCGTATTCTGGACGATCCCGAATAATATGTCAACTTCAACTGCACGGATTAGAGTATCTCACGTTAACTCTAATTTTTCTTCAACAGATGCGATTTATGATATTTCCCAAGCATTCACATTGGTCAATCTAAGTTTAACTTCACCTACTAATGCAACCAATTGGCAGGCACGTTCTGCTCATAACATTACATGGTCGGGGAGTTCTTTGATTAATACAATTTCAATTTTCTATTCGACAAATTTAGGTCAAACTTGGAATACAATTGTTTCGGGTGTTAATATGTCTGACGGAAGTTACTTATGGAGTGTTCCAAACTTAACTTCGGACAGTGTTTTGGTATTACTTAGTAGTGACCAAAACAGCGGTATCACCGATTCATTGACTTCACCTTTTAAGATTAGTGATTTGTCGGTAACTAATATTACTTCCTCAACAGAATGGCAATCAGGCACAGTGCACGAAATTGATTGGAACAGTGAAAATCTACAATCGATTGATATTCAATATAGTACGGATAACGGTTCAACTTGGAAGAATATTATTTCCGGTATTGCCGCTTCAATAGGAAAGTATAATTGGACTTTGCCTCAAAATATTTCTTCGGCTCAAACAATAGTCCGTATTTCATCTTCATCTGACCCGACTATTTTATTTGATACTCCACTTTTTACAATTAAATATTTAACGGTTACTTCTCCGAATGGAAACGAGAACTGGCAAGTTGGTAATAACGAAACTATCACTTGGAATAGCGGATTGGTAAATAACATCCGGATTGATTTGAGTACTGATAACGGAACAAATTGGATTAACATCTCAACTCCTATTTCAGCTTCAAACGGCTCATATTCTTGGAATGTTCCCGATACAATTTCTACTGTTGCGGCTTTGGTAAGAATTATTGATCTGGATAATTCCACAATCAGGGACTCAAGTGATGCTAATTTTACAATTGGAAGATTGGTCCTAACTTCACCGGTAGGCAGGGAGGTTTGGCAAACAAACACTTTGCATGCTATTACTTGGAGCAGCATCAATGTAAATAGTGTACAACTCGAATATTCAACCGATAACGGGACAACATGGAATAATATAGTAAATTCCGTAAATGCGAATTCACAAAATTATAATTGGCTGATTCCTACTGGTATTGCTTCTAATAATTCGCTTGTACGGATTACTTCCTTGGACGATCCTTCGGTTAACTATACAAGTAATATTTTCACTATTGTAGATCTTAATATTGTTTCGCCGAACGGAGGAGAAGTCTATCAATCGGGTTCACAACATTATATTAAATGGACCTCATCAAATATTTCACAAATCAATATTTACTTTTCTTCCGACAACGGAACAAATTGGGAGAATATTGTAAGCAATTTTAATGCGACAGCTGATTCATTACTTTGGACGGTCCCGAGTAGTGTGAGCACAAATCAAGCATTAATGAAAATAATCGATTCTTCGGATTCGACACATTATGATGTCAGCAACAATAATTTCTCGATTCACTCGTTTCAGATTACTTCTCCTGTCGGAGGCGAGCAGTGGCAAATAGGTAAATCATACAATGTTACTTGGACGGCAAGTTCAAATATATCAACGGTTTCGCTGGAGTATTCGTTAGATAACGGAACTACGTGGAACTCATTCGCTGCTAATATTACCGCTTCGTTGGGAACTTATTCTTGGTTGATTCCTTCCGGTACGGCTTCATCACAAGCTAAAGTTAGGATTCTTGACGATAACAGTTCTCTTGTTTCTGCCGGGGGTGTTTTTACAATTTCCGATTTGCAGTTGGTTTCTCCTGCCGGTTCGGAATTCTGGACGAACGGAAATCTCTACAATATTACTTGGACGGCATCGCAAATAACAAATGTTAAAATTGAATATTCTCCCGATAACGGTGCAAGTTGGGAAACTTTATCCAATTCCGAGACAGCAACGAATGGGAGTTATGGATGGAACATTCCGGGCACATATTCGACTTCACAAGGTTTAATCAGAATCAGCGATGCTTCCAATCCTGAGATAAATGCTGCTAACGATAACAATTTTACTATCGGACGAATTATTGTTAATTATCCGAACGGCGGAGAGATTTTACAAGCCGGACAACCCGTTACAATCTCGTGGAACTCAACTCCGGCAGATTCTCTTTTTAATATCGACTATTCAACCGATAACGGAGTTACTTGGAACAGTGTAGTTTCTTTCACCGATTCCGCATCATCTTATACTTGGAATATTCCGTCAACTATTTCATCCGCAACCGCATTGATCAGGGTTTCAAATGCCTTATCATCCGGCGCAATTGTTGACCGAAGTGACGCCGTTTTTACAATAAATATGTTAAACATAATTTCACCTAACGGCGGAGAGGATTTATTGGTAGGGGCAACTCAATCAATTACTTGGAACAGTGGTAATAATATTGCAAATGTTAAACTCGATTATTACACTCCTTCCGCAGGGTGGCAGCCTATTGTTGCTTCGGTTACGGCTTCAAACGGCAGTTATAATTGGACTATTCCAAACGTACCTTCCGATAGCGTAAAAGTCAGGGTTGTTTCAACCGTAGATAATTCCATTTCAGACGAAAGCGACGCATATCTTAGAATTGCATCCGTAAACTTTACTTCGCCGCTTACAACTACTAAATGGCAAGCCGGTGATACGGAAACTCTTACTTGGATTAACTCGTCCAACGTAAATAAGGTAAATCTATTTTATAAGATTGGTACGGGAACATGGACTGGAATAGCTATGAATATTGATGCTTCGCAAGGTTCTTATTTATGGAGAATTCCCGATGTCAGTTCACAGCAAATTTATCTGAGAATAGAAGATTATTCTGCTCCTTCGTCAATATACGATGAAACTTCTTTTGCCAATACAATTTCAAACTTGGCAATAACAGTCCCGACCGGTTCTACCGTATGGATTGCCGGTTCCACGCAAGAAATAACTTGGACAGCTTCAACGGACATAAGGAAAATATCAATTAACTATTCTATTGATAAAGGAACAACTTGGGTGCCGATGGCTGATTCGGTTGCCGCTTCCACCGAAAAATATTCATGGACAATTCCAAACTCAATTAATACGGATTCCGTATTGGTTAAAATTTCGGATATTGATTTTGCAAACGTAAACGACACATCTAATTTCTTTAAAATTTCAAACGCACAGTTAGTTCTCTTGTCTCCAATCGGCGGTGAGTATTGGCAATCGGGCAAAGATCATAATATTACTTGGAATCTGACATCTAATATTTCTTTGGTTAATATTTATTATTCAACAAATTCCGGGAGTTCCTGGAGTCGGATTCAAGCTAATTATCCTGCGTCAAACAAAAGTTACACTTATTCTGTACCTGCAAATTTTGCTACTGATTCATTGAGAATTAAAATTGAAGATGCTACAAATACATTTATTGCCGACAGCAGTTCGCAGGATATTTTTGTCAGATGGATAAATCTTCTTTCTCCAATCGGAGGTGAGCATCTGCAGGCTAATCAGCCGCAAAATATTAGTTGGAGTGCAAGTTCCAACATGACGAACATTCGTATCGATTTTTCCGCTGACGGCACCGGTTGGAATACACTCGGAACAGTTCCGGCGACAACAAACAGTTATAATTGGTTAGTTAATAATATCCCAACAGATTCAGGATATATCAGAATAAGTGATGCGAACAGTAATTTGGCAATAAAGAAAATCTCAAATCCATTTTCAATAAGTATGTTCAATTTAACTTCTCCTATTAATGGCGGAGAATATCAAACCGGGGATTCAGTTGCAATTTCATGGATAAACAGTTCGGACATTACTTCGGTTCAAATGGAATATACTACCGACAGAACAAATTGGTTTACGATTAACACTTCGCCGGTTGCTGCGTCCGACTCGACTTATTACTGGATTTTGGATAACTCCGTTTGCGGAGATTCTATTTATATCCGCGCTTTTAATTTTGCTTACCAAACTATTGCAGATACGACTACTAAGCCGATAACCGTTAAGCAACTCTCTCTCGTAGAACCTGCAGCCGGACAAAATTGGCGTGTCGGTACTACACACCAAATTAAATGGCAATATTGCGGAGTTGATTCGGTAAGTTTACAATATTCTCTGAACAAAGGGGCTAGCTGGATTGACATTTCCGATGCTGCAGCTTCATCGTTGGCTTACAATTGGTTAATTCCAAATACAATCAGCGATTCGGTTAAAGTAAGGGTTTACGATAAAATAAATCAAAACATTAAATCCGAATCGGGATACTTCTCAATTTTCCAATCGGTTGCAACTCTTACATATCCTGTCGGCGGTGAATTTTTCCAAGCCGGAGATACTACCGTTATTCGCTGGACAAGCTCCCTTGTCAATTATTTTAAGGTTGAACTTAGCATTGATAATGCAGCAACTTGGAGCATTATCAGCAATGCCACACTCGCTTCCGATGATTCATTACTTTGGGCTGTCCCGGATACTTTGGAATCAGACCAATGCTTAATTAAACTTACTGATCTGGAAAACCCGGAAGTTTCGGACTCAAGTAAAAATGTCTTTACTGTTGCACGATTAAAACTGATTAATCCTGTTGGCGGTGAATATATACCTGCCGGAACAACCTTGCCGATAACTTGGAATGCGAGTTCATATATCTCGAATGTAAAGCTTTATTATTCGTTGGATAACGGTACAATTTGGAATACAATTCAAGGAGCCTCAAACTTAATAGCATCAACCGGAACATTTTCGTGGAATGTTCCAAATAATTTAAGCTCGGACAGTACTCAAATTAAGATTGAATCGGTTCAACATCCGACAGTCTATTCCGTATCTAAGATTTTTACTACGGGATGGGTTAAAATTCTATCTCCGAATGGCGGGGAAGTATTTCTTTCAGGTAAAAGTTTCCCTGTTACGTGGTCAAACGGGAATTCAATCAAACGGGTTTTGGTTGAAGTAATTAATGCTAAAACAAATCTGATTTTGCTTTCGGAAATTGATTCCGCTAAAACCGGCGCATCTCAGTTGACACTCCCTTCTGGTTTAGTTAGTGATTCAATGTTTATCCGAATTAGTGATGTACGCTCAAATTATTCAATTATTGATTCATCGGATAATTTCTTTACAACATCTGTTTTGGAATTCACATCCCCAAATAGTTCTACTAATTGGAACTCCGGTTCAACTCACTTGATTGAGTGGAACTCGGGAGACTTTTTAGGAAACATTAATGTAGAGTATTCACTAAATGCCGGGCAGACTTGGAGAACAGTAAAAAACAATATCGCCGCTAATCGGGATTCACTTACTTGGCACTTACCTGCAGATGTTAACACAAACAGTTGTTTAATCAGAGGTTATAACCCTAATATAAACACAGTTGCAGATACAACTGATAATTTTACTATTTTCACTTCACAGTTATCATTAATTGCGCCAAACGGAGGTGAAAAATTAGAGGCAGGCTCTCAGTACAATATTAAATGGGCAAGTGCTTTTATCACAAACCTTCAGATTGAAGTTTCTTATAATAACGGAGCAAGTTGGGATACTTTAACTTCTGCAGCTATCGGAGATGATTCCCTTTGGGGTTGGAATGTACCGCCGCAGATTTCAACGGAGCAAGCTTTAATCAGATTGAGAAATACTGTTGATAGTACTCAGGTTGTTACTAGCGTATCTCCGTTTAGCGTTGGTTGGGTCAAAGTAACTTCGCCTTCTGTCGGAGCACATTGGATTGCCACAAGAAAAGATACAATAGCTTGGGATGCCTCATCTTCGGTTCATAAAGTAAATTTACTTTATACTTTAAATGGGAATACAGCCGATTCAAATCTTGTTTTGATAGATGCCAACATTAACGCTTTGGACTCAACTTATGTTTGGACGCTTCCTTCCATCGAATCTTCTCATGCAAAAATTGTGGTTAGAGATGCCGAATCAAATGATTTAATCAGTGATGAGAGTGGTTCGATTAAAATCAGCAAAATTCAACTACTTACTCCAAACGGAAATGAATTTATTCAAGCCGGTGCTCCATATACAATTACGTGGAATGTAACTGCTGCAACTATTCCATATATAAATATTGATTATTCTTTGGATGGAGGAACGCATTGGGGTAGGTTGGCATCTTCGGCGAGTTCAGCAGATAGTTCATTTAGTTGGAACATCGGTTCGGGAATATCGACCGATTCTGCGCTGGTAAAAATTACGGATGCAACAAATGTAACTTTGACCGATACCAGCGACAACTTTTTCTCGATCGGCGGTTTGGAGTTGACAGTTTTCAATTCTCCGGAGAAGGTATTGGTTGGCTCGGTTAAAAAATTATCTTGGACAAGAACTGATAATATTGCAAAGGTCAGCCTTTATTACAAAACAAAAGATGGCGTTTGGAAAAGCATTGCGCTAAATTATCCTGCCGATTCAACATATTACGATTGGACAATTCCTGATGACGTTTCCGATTCGTGTTTTGTTAAAATTAATGATGTAAATAACCCGTTGCTTTTTGATGTTTCCAATGCTCCGTTTTTCATCAGTAACTTAAAAATTGTAAATATGAATGGCGGGGGAGTTTATCAAACAGGAAAAGACCAAGAAATAACGTGGAGTAGTTCATTTATTAATTTTATTAATTTGCAATATTCAACCGATTCTTTGAATTGGACTAATATTAATACTGCTCCTGTTGTTGCTGATAGCGCTAAATATACGTGGTCAATTCCCGACGATATTAACTTAGCATCTCCGAATTATCTGTTAAGAATAGTTGATACGGATTATCCGAATATAGCGGACACATCCAACTCCAATTTTACGGTAAGCTATATCAAGATGAAAAAACCGAACGGAGGTGAAGGGGAACAGATTGGTACATCATACACGATTGAATGGGCTTCAAGTAATTCAACAATTCAAAATGTTAATCTTTACGTAGAATTACAAAGTGGTTCAGATGTTTGGACTCCTATTGCAAATAATATTGACGCTTCATCCGGAACTTATTATTGGTTAATAAGTACACAGGCTACCCCCTCCGCACGGATGAAAGTTGAAGATGCAAATAATCATTCGATTTTTGATATCAGCGATTCGTCGTTTGTTATTTCGCATATTCAGCTGACTACTCCAAATGGAGGTGATTTAGAGAAACTTCAAGTTGGAAAGCAATACGAAATAAAGTGGGAAAGCCAATATATTAATAATATTGGAATCTCTTATTCTGTAAACGACGGAAACACTTGGAACTTTGCAGGAGCTGCACCCGGCGACAGCGGAAAGTTTATTTGGACTGTCCCTAATGTACCAACCGATCAGGCTAGAATAAAATTGCAGGATTTCGACTATCCGAATGTCTTTGATATTAGCGATACAAATTTCTCAATTGTTTCAATTAGGGTTACCAATCCTAATAATTATGAAGCTGTGAATGCCAATTCAACATATAATATCACTTGGACAAGCAGCTATTTAGACAGCGTAAGAATTCTTCTCTCAACAGACGGCGGGACTAGTTTCCCTGTTCTTGTTGCAATTACCGATGCAAATTCCGGTTCGTATAATTGGAATGTTCCAAACACTCCAACAGCTGATGCTAGAATAAAAATCACCGATATTTACACGGTAGATGTTTCGGATAAGAGCGATACTACTTTCTTGATTGGAGTATATCCCACACTTACACCTATTGGCAATTCACAATCCGGAATTGTTAAACTCCTCTATAGTTTGCCGAACGCAAATGAAACCGTTGATTTAACCAGTTTTACTTTTAAAACAATCGGCGGCAGCGAGAACGACGGATTTTCTTATCTGCAAGGCTCATATCAAAATCTTGTTGGTCCGCTTGTAGATACTATTAAATGGAATTCAAAAGGACAGCTTGATAATTTTGAGGGACCTGTCGTATTTAATGCTAACTTCCATTCCACTTATCGTGTGGATTACAAGGTAAGCGCCGATACTATTGTTTTAGATAATAAAGCACCTCAGTTTGATCCTTCATCAATTGTTGTCAGTCAAAATCCGTTTGAATATGGTTGGAGTAAAGCTATTGCCAATTGGAGCACGGCAAGCGATACGAGTAAACCGATTAAGTACGAACTGTGGGTTTCCGATTCAAATATTTTCGATACTTTGCCAAGTGCGGAATCGTATGGCACACAGGCAGTTTTGCAGAACATTCAGACTTCAACTAATTATCACTACAAACTTAAGGTCTCAGATTCATTCGGTAATTACACTGAATACTTGAAGACGAATAAAAGTATGCCTTTGGCTGATTTTAACAACGACGGACTGATAAACGGTGCTGATTTAGCCGCCTACGTCTATTCGTGGGATACACCCGACTCATCTTCCGGCGCTGATATGTACCCGTATTCAGGTTCAACTCCAATCGTTACGGTTACTCCGGATGATAATTTGAATATTAACGATTTGCTTGTCTTCCGTGATATGTGGAATTATTACGCTCAAAACCGTGGCTTGCCGAAGAAGACGGCAATTAATTTTGCAGACGCGGATTCGAGAGAGTTGATTAAGTTCAAAAAAGGTGAAAACAAGTTTACATTCGATTTTGATCTCGGTTCGGAAAATTTAACTGCGCTTTCGGCTGAAATTGCTTTCAATCCTGAAGTATTTAAGTTCGATTCGCTTAAATTTAATCCCGAAACGGAAAGTATGGATAATATTGTGCTTGCTTACGAAGATAGCGTTAAAGGAATTATCCGCGTTGACTTTGCCAGCTTAAGCGGAAGAATAGGAAGTAAGTATTCCATTGTTTCGAACATCACAGCGGATTTAAATAGGAATAATCCGAAAGATTCTATTTTGATTAAGTATCTCGGATATGATAAGAAATTTAATGCTGCGGTAAACGGAGCAAAAGTTTATACTTTGCAGGAAGTTCCGAACAAGTTTGCACTATATCAAAATTATCCCAACCCGTTTAATCCGGTTACTACAATTGAGTTTGATGTGCCTGCGAAAGTAAAAGTTTTACTTAAAGTTTATAATATACTCGGACAAGAAGTTGCCACGCTTGTAAATAAAGTGCTGGATGCCGGAGCTTACAAAACCAAGTTCAGCTCTTATAACCAGAATTCAACACTTGCAAGCGGAGTTTATTTCTATCGGATAGTTGCCGGTAAATATATATCGACTAAAAAAATGGTTATCTTAAAATAGGTTTTCAACAATGAAGTTTATCAAAAATAAATATGGCTTTATATATTTGGTTATCGCTGCGCTAATGCTGGTTTTTACGGAAAGTTGCAACGGACCTGCTGTTGTTGATAACCCGCCTCCGTTCCTTCAGATTACCGAAGGACCTTCACCGGATAAGGTTTTGGCAGTTAACTATGTTACATTCGGTTGGTCAGGAAGCGATAACGGTTTTGAATACAGATTCAGAATGCTGGCTTTGGATGAAGATAATTTTCCGACAATTTATAAAGATTGGTCGGAGTGGGGAACTCTCATCGAAACTACATTTGAGAATCTTGACGAAGGTAAATATAAGTTTGAGGTAAGCGGCAGATTAAAACAGCACACAGATCAAGAGTTAACGGTTTCGAGAGTTTTTTCGGTTGATGCTTTTCGCGGTCCGGCGCTGATGTTCTTTAAAACCGAAACAATAATGAGTGTCGGGCAATCCGATTCGATAAGTGTTTGGCTCGAAGGTGTGGACAGTTTGGTTGCGCTTCACACAGTAATTGCTTTCGATACTACATATCTTGCACTTGAAGGAATCACAAAAGGAGATTTTGTAAGCAGAAGCGGATTTGAGCTAATTACCGTTCCTAATTTCTCCGATTCTACGATTTTAGCAGGCATTAATGCTACCGGAAAGATCGATATTAACAGCGCCGTGCTTGCAACACTTTACACATTACCTCGCCGAAGTATAAGCGGTTCCGGCAGTATGCTTACAATGCAATTTAAAGCTAAAGCCGCAGGCGTTTCAAAACTGCAATATACAATTGTCGAGTTCCACACAGAGGACGGAAGAATATTCAGCGGAAATCCGCCGAAAGACGGAAGCGTGATTATTAACGGAAAATAATTGTTCTACTTTTACAGTACCTTTTTTATAAATGAATATACAGTACTCATTGTGTATCTATTAAAATTATGGAACAATAGCACTACAGGATGCAGAAACATTAACAGAAGATGAGGCTGTCTTTACATCTTGACCATAACCATTACGTGGTACTTCTGCTGTACAATAAGCACTTAAAGAAATATTTGCACCACTATTAGCCTTAATACTTTTATCTAACGTTTTAGATTGTAATTGCGAAGAACCACCACTCTTATTTGAATAAATAATAGTTGGCATACTTGTTCCAGTTTTGTTAATAGTTGCTACTAAGCGTACTGTTTTTGAATTTGAACCATCATTTGATGAAACCGTTCGTGGAGCTCATGTTTTTTTAATT
>CAZMZM010000005.1:18471-67164 GCA_964570865.1 uncultured Melioribacter sp. | reverse complement strand
ACTACTAATAATCCCCTAAAGACTATTATTAAGCGACTGTATGAAAAATCAAAAAGCATTTTCGATATGTTCAATTATTTCCTTGTTTCCTTTTAGCAATATTCCTACAATATCAAACCTAATTTCCTGAAACTCCAAACCGGCGCCATATTCCATCAGAAATCCTTCTGCAACTTTACGAATCTGAGAAGCCTTTTTTTCACTGACAGCTTCTATTGGCGCACCATATTCTTGATTGGTTCTTGTTTTAACTTCAACAAAAACCAAGCTCTTATCATCTAAGCAAACAAGGTCAATTTCTCCTCTGTCAAAACGATAATTTCGATTAAGTATTTTCATCCCTTTTTGCTTAAGAAAATCGCTTGCCAGCTCTTCTCCTCGCTTCCCTATTTCAATTCTCCTTTTGCTCATTACAACAGCCTGTCAAATTCATTATCCAAATTTTCTTCAAGTATTTTCCTTAAAAACTTTTTTCTGTGCAAAGGCGTAACGCCGTATTTCTTTATCGCCTCTATATGAGCTTTTGTTCCGTATCCTTTGTTCTTTTCCCACCCGTATTCAGGATATTTTTCAGCATAAACTCTCATTAATCTATCCCGCCAAACCTTTGCCAATATTGACGCTGCTCCGATTGAGAATGATTTGGAATCCCCTTTTACAACAGTCTGAACTTTTATTTTAGACGCAAATGATTTATTCCCGTCAATTAACAACAAATCCGGTTTTACATTTAACTTTTCTGTTGCCAATCGCATTGCCATTAAAGATGATTGCAGAATGTTAATTTCTTCAATTTTTTCTACGGAGACTTCCGCTATTCCGTATGAAACCGCTTGTTCAATTATTTTATAAAATAACTCTTCCCGTTTCTTTTCACTGATTTTTTTTGAATCATCTATTTCATGAATTTCAACATCCGGCTCAAAAACCACTGCCGCAGCAACTACCGGTCCGGCAAGGGGTCCGCGTCCGGCTTCGTCAATTCCGGCAATTATTTTTATATCTTTATCGTAGAAAGAAATATCAAACTCTTTGTTTTTCATAACACACCGATTATCATTATTGCCAACCCAAACAGCATCAGATATTTCAAGCTGTGGCTTAGCTTCCTTATGCTTGTTTTTTCATTTTGTAATGATTTCAAAAAATAAACGAGTGGAACGTCAACTAACAATATAATAAGCAGCAAATAGACCGTGTTGTATTCAAAAATGAAAAACGGAATAGGTGTTGTGAAAATTAAAATCAATGTTAAAATATATATTATTTTTTCAGAGAAGTGTTTCCCTTTTGAAACCGGTAATGTTTTTAAGCCGTTGGAACGATCTCCTTCAATATCCTCAATATCTTTAAGTATTTCACGGATTAAATTAATCTCGAAAGCAAAAACAAAGGGAACAATTCCTCCCGCCCAATTACCGGCAGCGATTGCGGCGTAAATAAAAACCAATCCGGTTAAAAATGCAATCGTAATATTTCCGACCAACGGCAGCTGTTTCAGTCTGAATGAATAGAGAAACAGCAAAAATGAAGTAAAAATTGCAATCGATAAAAGTGCAAGCGAAATGCTACCCGCCGAAAATATTCCCGAGAAAAGAAGAACGAAACTGTAAATTAAAGCCGATCGTTCTGAAATTGCTCCGGAAGGAATAGCCCTTTCGGGACGGTTAACTTTATCAATTTCCAAATCGAAATAATCGTTGATTACATTTCCGCCGCTTCCTATTAATGCTGCCGACAAACCCGCAATTATTAATACTCCAAAAGATAAACCGGACGTTTGCCTTGTGGCAATAATTCCTCCGCCAATTACAGATAAGAATGTAATTAAAAAATTTAACGGACGAACAATTTTAATATACGGGACAATTTTCATCTGCTTATAATCAATCGAAAGCGATTAATAGTTTTCCAAAGCTTTTCCGATTCTCCGGAGTCCTTCAATCAACTCATCTTCCGGACCACAGAAGCTAATCCGCAGATGGCCGTCAATTCCAAAATCTTTTCCCGGCACCGTAACAACTTCGGCTTTTTCAATTAAATATTCCGCCAGCTTGTGAGAATCTTTCTCATATGCGGAGAAATCGACCAGCGAATAAAAAGTACTGTGAGGAACGTTTAGCTTTACGTTTTTTATTTTGCTCAATTCTTTTACAAGGATGTCTCTCTTTCGCTCAAGAGATTCTCTTAGTAATTCAATATCTTTATCGCCGTTGTAGATTGCTCCGACAGCAGCGGTTTGCGAAAGCGAAGACGAACATGAAGTCTGATGCCCCTGAATTTTTGTCATTGCCGAAATTAACTTTTTCGCTCCTATACCCCAGCCGATTCGGAATCCGGTCATTGCGTATTGTTTGGATATTCCGTTAACGACAAGCACGTTCGAGCTGTCGATATCGGGATTAGAGTAATTAAAAGTATTACCATGCTTGCTCTCCGAAAAAATCAACTCGCGGTAAATCTCGTCCATTATCAAAAGTAAATCGTTCTCTTCACAAAATTCAGTAACAGATTTAAGAAACTCTTCGGAATAAACTTTTCCGGACGGGTTGTTTGGTGAGTTAAGGAGAATTACTTTTGTCCGCTGCGACAAATTCTTCTTTATTTCATCAAGCGTAATTTGAAAGTCGGGACTTTCGGGCTTTACGGCAACGGGGTTCCCATAAGCCAGCTTTACCATGTCGGGATAACTTACCCAATACGGTGCAGGAAAAATAACCTCATCGCCCGGATCCAAAACTGCCTGCAGCGCAACCATTAAAGTTTGCTTAGCGCCCGATGATACGATTACGTTTTCCGCCGTTACCTTTTTATCGTAATATTTTTCGGTGTAATAAATTACGGCTTTTTTCATTTCAGGCGTTCCGGCAACCGGTGTATAGCGAACTACACGTGTTTTAAGCATATTAATTGCTCTTTCAATCGCAGCTTCCGGAACAAAACTTTTCGGCTCACCTCCGCCAAGATGAATAACGTTCTTCCCCTCCTGTTTCATCTTTGCCGCTTTTGTGTTTAACGTTAATGTCGGAGAAGGTTTTATTGATTCTGAAAGTTTGCTTAATATCATTTAATTTTTTTCCTTGTAATATTAAAGTACAAACGGGAGTTTTTTAATCTTTGCGAAAACCTTTTACGACCGTTATAAACAAAAAAACCATTCTCAATTACTTGGTAACCGTCAACATCTTTGTCCCTTAAAAATACGTAAACCGTATCCCCTTTGTTCATTTCAATATTTTCAGCATATCCTTTTGCCGAAAAACTGTTTTTCGTTAACGGAATTGCAATGGCATCTCCGCTGCTTAAAGTTAACAAGCCGTATATATCCGGTTTCTCGCCATAATCCCAATCTTTTCTATCCGAACTTTTCCGGTTAACTTTTACCCTTACCGTTACTTTTTGGATATTTCCATTTTTTTCTGTTCTTCGTAAAGCGGAATCTTCTTTTTTAAGTACTGCGATATCCGAACTTAATTTATCACGTTTTTCGGTTAACGCCGTTTTTCGCTTTATTACATCCGACCTCGAATTTTCTTCCTTCTTTCCGCCGCATCCGACTAAAACAGAAAAGACAAATAACGATAAGACAATAAACTTTTTCATATTTTCTCTCAAATAATTTATTTAAAATACAAAACTTTATCCTACTTTCGATAATTCGAGTGAAAAATAATTTAAATTAATAATCAGTAATAACAGTTAATAAATCCCATTATTTTACCGAGAAATAGATTTTGCGGAAACAAAAAAAAGCCCGTCCGAAGACGAGCTTTTTTGTATATATATTACATATCCTTATTATGCTTCCAAAACTTCCGTAACTTTTTGTGCTGCTTCGGCCAAATTGGTTGCAACCGAAAATTTGAGTCCGGATTGTTTTAATAAATCGGCACCTTCTTTTGCATTAGTTCCGTCAAGACGAACAACGATAGGAATTTCAACGTTAATCTCTTTAACAGCGTCAATAACGCCTTGTGCAACTCTGTCGCAACGTACAATTCCGCCGAAGATGTTAATCAAAATAGCTTTAACATTTGGCTCGGAAAGAATGATCTTAAATCCGTTGGCAACTGTCTCCTTGTTAGCTGTTCCGCCAACATCAAGGAAGTTTGCAGGGTCGCCGCCGGCAAGTTTAATAATATCCATTGTTGCCATTGCAAGCCCTGCGCCGTTTACCATACAGCCGACGTTTCCGTCAAGCTTAATATAGTTTAGGTTAAACTTGCTTGCTTCGGTTTCAAGCGGATCTTCTTCGGACAAATCTCTGTATTCCACAATGTCAGGATGACGATAAAGTGAGTTGTCGTCAAAATTCATTTTTGCGTCAAGTGCCATGACGTCTCCTTCCTTGGTAACAACCAAAGGATTAATTTCGGCAATTGAAGCGTCTGTGGCTTCAAAAGCATTGTAAAGCGCCATGAAGAATTTTACTCCGTTTTTGAACTGAGCGCCCGACAAACCTAAACCAAATGCAATCTGACGTGCCTGGTAAGCTTGCATACCGACTGAAGGATCAATTGTAACTTTTAAGATTTTTTCAGGTGATTCGGCTGCAACTTTTTCAATCTCAACTCCGCCTTCGGTTGAAGCCATAAAAACATTTTTTGATTGCGCACGGTCTAATACGATTCCGACATAAAGTTCGCGATCAATATTGATTCCTTGTTCTATTAAAAGTCTGCGAACCTCTTTCCCTTCGGGACCTGTTTGATGTGTAACAAGAGTTTTTCCTAAAATTTCTTTAGCATATTTACGCACTTCACGTAAACCTTTTGCAACTTTTACTCCGCCGGCTTTTCCTCTTCCGCCGGCATGAATTTGAGCTTTAACAACCCAAACTTTTCCTTTTAATTCTTTTGCCGCCGCAACAGCTTCTTCAACCGAAAATGCAACTTTGCCTTTCGGTACGGCAACGCCATATTTCTTTAGTATTTCTTTGGCTTGGTATTCGTGGATTTTCATTTTTTCCTCTATTAACTTTTAGTTTAGTTAATTTCTTTCAAATTGCAAAAAATAAAATTACTTTTTTTGTTTTTAATAAGCAATTAAATGTAAAGAAATAACCGATTTTCTTTCGCTTTTTCTTAAAAATTTATAATTATTTTCAGTAATACGGCTGAAAGCAAAAAAGTTCCTTCTTGTTTTATGATTAGTTCTTCCGACTTTTTAATAATAACTTATCATTACACTCTTGCTGTCTTCGGAAAAATCCCGCAAAAATTAATTGATTTTTAAATAAAATTGATTATGTTCAATACTCTTTTTTTAATAGTATGGAGTTATTTATGGCAAAAAATTTTAAAGCTACCCGAGCATATAAAAAATTAGATTTTTTGAGTTCGCATGAAGCAAGAGAAATTAGAGTGTTAAGCGAATTTCTTGAGCCCGAAAAAAGGTTTAAAGATTTTGATGTTACCGATACATTTGTCTTTTTTGGTTCTGCACGAATCAAATCGGGAAAAGACGCAATGAAAGATTTAAAAGCTTTACAAAGACAAAAAAATAAGATTAGAGGATACGATAAAAAACTTAAAGCAGCAGAAAAAATGCTCGAGCTTTCGTGGTATTACGAACAAGCGATGGAATTAGCGCGTAAATTAACCGAATGGTCAATGAGTTTGAAAAATTCCGACAGAAAGTTTATTGTTGCAAGCGGCGGCGGACCCGGTATTATGGAAGCCGCAAACAAAGGAGCAACGCTTGCAGGAGGAAAATCAATCGGGATGAACATTAGTTTGCCTTTTGAACAATATGTAAATGAATATGTATCGACAGAATTAGCTTTTGAGTTTCACTACTTTTTTATCCGTAAGTTTTGGCTTATCTATTTGGCAAAAGCTTTAGTTGTATTTCCCGGCGGATTCGGAACGCTTGATGAAATGTTTGAAGTACTCACATTAATTCAGACGAAAAAAATAAGCAAAAAAATGAAGGTAATTATTTTTGGCACCGATTACTGGAAGAAAATAATTGATTTTGATGCGCTTGTGGAAAATGAAGTTATTCAGAAAAAAGATTTAAAACTTTTTGATTTCTGCGATACTGTTGATGATGCATTTGAGAAGATAACAACATGCATGAAGAAAAATTATCTATAATAAATTAGAGGCGCTTCTTTTCAAAGCGCCTCTGCCAACTTTATAAGCAATTATCTATTTAAGTAATATCATCTTTTTTATGTCAACAAAATTCCCTGCCGAAAGTTTGTAAAAATAAATTCCTGCAGCAAGTTTTGAGGGATTATACTTAACTTGATATTTACCCGGTGTTTGATTTACATCAACAAGAGTAGCAACCTTACGTCCCAACAAGTCATATATTGAAAGCTGACAATGAACTTCTTTTAAATTTTCAGGAATGGAATATTTGATTGTAGTTGTAGAACTTACCGAAGTACCTTTGGAAAAAGGATTAGGATAATTTTGTTCAAGCAAAAAGCGCTGCGGCAGTTCTTGCGAGTTATCGTCAACAGCCACCGGCAGTTCGGAGTATTTAACTTTTGCTTCGGCAATAGCATTTCTTACAGCATCCAGATCGGAAGAAATTGCAACTGCAAAACTGACGTTTTTGAACTCGCCGGAGTAAAGTGTGTACGGTCCGCCGGAAACGACAAATGATATATCATTAGGTCCTGCAGTTGTTTTTGCCAGTCCGCCGGACAGTGTTTGCCATTTATCCCCTTTTGTGAATGGGTCTATGTTAATCCCGCCGTCGCTTCCGTCATTTGTAATTGCGTAAAAATTATAATTTTCATCCGAAATTAATCCGACACCATGTATTGTGGAAATTGTGTTAAAGCCTGAATCGTAGGCGTATCCAAAGTTTCCGAGGGAATCGTAACCTACAATATCATCGGAATAATCGTCTTCGTCTAAATCCCAATCAAAGAAAAGTCCGGCATAAAGGTTACGAATAGTAGAGGCGGAATTATTACGAAGAACATACCTGAGAATAATGAAATCAGCGGAATTTACATCGGAATATTCGTAAGCGTGCAAGTCTGTTCTAATTCCCAAGCTGCCGCTTCCCGCACCGCCATCCGTAAACGAAGCAGTCGCTTCCTGGTCTGCATATTCACCGGGGACGGAAACGGTAACCGGAAGTATTTGAGTAAAATCGCCGTCTTGATTTCCAAAAACAGTATTATGAAGATTATCAATCACTGTGTCGGGAGAAACTCCGTAGAAAAAGCCGCTCTCAAAAAATCTGATTTTTCCGTCATTCATATATGTAAGTCCGTTTCCTTTCGAGTTGTAGGGATAATCAATAAATCCCAAACTACCGTTGCCGGCAAGTGTCAGATCTATGTTGTTCATATCCATATCCAAGTAAGTCGGATTAACCGAAAGCTCCGTCCACTGAAAATCGGAATAACTTCCGTCAGAAAAATCGAGACGAAAATAAACCGTGTGGTTTTGAGGAACGGAATTTGAAATAGTAAAAGAAAACTTGTTTGACGAATTATCGAACTCGCCTAATTCTGCGACAGAGCCTGCGTTAAATGTTCCGTTTGTTATTGTAATATCGGGATCATCTGTCGTAAGTGTAACCGTGAGGTTTGACATAGGAACTAAGAAATTTTTGAAATTAACGAAAAGCTCGATTGTTTCGCCTGGCTCAGGCACACCGTTGTCGTTATCGGAAAAAGTAAAAGCGGTTGCTCGGGCGGATTTTGCGTTTGTTTCCGTAAGAGCCGCATATGCATCAACTCGTCCGGAGCCGAGTTGATATTGCAACGCGGGGTTTTGGGCATAAATATCCTGCGCAGTTATCCGGATTTGTTCTTCAACTTGTTCGGGTGTCATTGAAGGGAAATGAGATTTAACTAAAGCCGCAACTCCGCTAACGATAGGAGAAGCAAGAGATGTACCGCTTGCAGTCAAGTAAAAGTCGGAAACTCCGCTTAACGAAATAATGTTTTCACCCGGAGCGGTTAAATCCAAATAATATCCGTGATTAGACGATGTCCACATGTTATCTGAAGTATCGGTTGCTCCCACGGAAAGAACTCCCCTATACTTTGCAGGATAAAAGATTTCGTTCCGGCTATCGTTACCGGCAGCTGCAACAATAACGGCTCCATGCTCGATTGCATAATTTACAGATTCCTCTCCTAAATGAGAATATTGGTAATTACCCCAGCTACAATTAATTACACTTGCACCTTTATCGGCGGCGTAAACCATTGCCTCGTAACCTTCCGACATAATTACAACATCCGCTTCGACGGCAGACGTAACTTTAAGGGGCATAATTTTAGAACCAAACGCCACAGATGCAATCCCAATGCCGTTGTTTGTTTCTGCCGCAATAATTCCGGCAACCTGAGTTCCGTGAGCTAAAGTACTGTCGTGAGCTACATCATTATCGCCATCACCAAAGTCCCATCCGTTTAAGTCATCTACCAATCCGTTATTATCATCGTCAATACCGTTGGCGGTTTCATCGGGATTACTCCAAACATTATTTTGTATTTCATTCACATTTACCGCAAGACCGTTATCGATAACGGCTATTATCATTCCGGACGAAGCCTGCTGAACATCCCAAGCATTTTCCATCCCGATTTTCTGCAGATACCATTGTTGAACATATTTAGGATCGTTGGGGACAAAGCCTGTAAGTTTGGCTTTATAATTGGGTTCTGCCCATAAAACGGATTTCTCTTTTTCGAGTAAGGAAGATAGTTTTACAGGATTAATATTGTTGGAATATTTTAACAGATAAATATTTTGAGGACTTCCTTTCTCGGTATGAGAGAAAAGGCGTTTTGCTTCGATAATATCAAGTTGTTTACTCAGCTTTCCTGAAAAATACTCGGTTATGCTTTTGTTGATTTGTTCGTTAAATTTTACGATTATCTGATTTTGAACAAATCCGTTTGCAGTTAGTTTTAACGGAGTTATTATTAGAACTAAAATAAACAGAACGGATAAAAGATAAAATTTACGCATGGTTTTTCCCCTTTTTTATAATGACTTTTTCAAATGTAAATAAAAAAGAGGAAAGTTAAAAAGAATTAGTTTTTGATATGCAATTTTTCTTTGTTCGCTATTTTATAAATGTTTTTTAACGAATCAAGAAGTGCGGCAGCCATTTCCGGCGTGTAGGCTACAAACTCCTCCTTTTGGTAGATAACCGTTAACGATTGCATTGCTTTGGCAACAATATCATTAATATTTGTTTCTTTCATCAAAGCATCATAAGGGAGAATGGCTACTAAATCAAAAGCGGCTATTTCTGCCAATTCAAAAAGTTCAGGAAATGGTAAATCGTCCAGAGTTAATTTTTTGTCGTAAATTCCCGTTTTGATTCTGGATCGAAATTCATCTTCAATCCTATCAACCAGTAGGTGAACTGCGGCGCTATTTGATATTCTTAATTCAATCATTTTTAGTTAACATTTTTCTTGATAATATAATCGAGAAAACAAATAAATTCTTTAATAAATATTTTAAAATAATACTATGGCTAAGGATAAATGTTCCAATATGCCGAAATTACTCCTGAAAGGGAGCGATAATTAGAAACATCTCTTGTTGAATTACCGGCTCCGAGTTGTGCGGTAACCGTTAAAGTTTCAATCGGTTTATATACAACCTTACCGTATCCTTCAAAAATCATAAATCCGGATGAAGGAGCATAACCGAGTTTACCTCCGATTTTAATTGATAAATCTTTATCGTTTTGCATTATGTATTCGGCATAAACACTATGCGTATAAAAATTTTGAGGTGAATAATAGTATGGTTTATTTGATGCCAAAACCGTTGAATCCTGATAGAGGCTTATATCGTACTTAAAGTTAGCGTAATAATATTCATAACCGACTTCTAAACTATCGTACTGTTTCCCCATCCTAAATTGAAAATAGTTTCCTTCGTTCCCGTCTGAAATGGAAATATAATCGAAATGACTTCGAATTCTAATCCCGGATTTATGATAAAAATAACCTTTCATACGATATAAGGATGAATAAATTCTCGGAGACTCAACCGACCAAACAGAGTTGATTAATCCGGGTGAAAATAACAACAAACCGGCATCGCGTTTAAGGTAATATCCTTCAGCCATATAGTTCTTTTTCTTCTCAAATCTGATTCTTGCTTCCATATCTCCAAAAGGATTATAGCCGGCGGTTTTCATAGAGCCGAAGGAGAGTGAGCCTGAAAAGTATTTCCAATAATGAGCGAACAAACTAAATTTTAAGAGGACAAAATCTCGAAAACCGTATTGACTTGACAATGTAAATTTGTTAATTCCCACTCCCAATGATAACCACGATAATGCGCCGAACTCCAATGAGCCTCCATAATTGAGCATACTGAAATGGATGTTATCGCTGTAAAACGAAACGGTAGGTGAAAACCCGATTGATGTGGGAAAACTTTGAATAATACCTATTAATCCCGTAACCGGAATCCATTTATAGCGCATTTCAACTTGGGCTAATTGCGTGGAATCTAAATCCCATGTTTTCAAAGTATCATAAACTGCTCGAGCGGAATCGTAAGCACCTATTTTAACATAAGTATCGCCGAGATAAAGGCGGGGTTCAAATTCGGAAGAATCTTCCTTAACAACCTCCTTAAATTGATAAAGCGCATCTAAAGAATCTCCCATCGTAAAATATACTTTTGCTTTTTGTAATGCCGCCTCGTACATATATCCGTTCTGTAATACTTCATCGTATTGCTGAAGGGCGTCTTCGTAATCACCGGCACAAAAAAGTACATCTCCGTACTCTTTTTTTATCAAATCATTCGGTTGTGCTTTTTGCAGATATTCTTCGTAGTAGGGAAGTGCTTCAGCACAGTTCGAGTCAAGGACATAACTTCTTCCTTCATCTAATATTCTCTGAAGTTTTTCCTGCTCCATTCTTTGTTTCAGTAAATCAATCTGAGTTTGAAGTTCACCTAAGTCATCATTATTCGGATCTATAGACTTTACTTTGTCGGCAAAAACCTGTGCTTTTTCCGGATCCTGATGAAGCAACTCAAGAGAACCGGCGGCAATCAGAGCTTCAACATTGTCGGGTTCTTTAGCTAAAACTTGCTGTAAATAGTTATCGGCGCGGTCAATATCTTGATTTGTCCAAATAAGGATTTCCGCTCGCATTAACTTGTACTTTAGGTTGTCCGGATAATCGGAAAGTAGGTCGTCCAATAATTTTCCGGCAAGGTCAAAGTCTTTATTCCATGCGGCAATTTTAGCATAGGAATAACGAAGAGTTTTATTTTTATCGTTCGGGTATTTTTCGAAAAATTGTTTCAGAATGTCGAGTGCGCTGTTGTAATCCTGTAAATTCTGATAATATTGAACCAATTTTTTTATTGCTTTTGTATTGTGCGGATTTCGCTTTAACCTTTTAAGATTTTTATTAATTTCTTTCTGATAAGCTTGTTCTCTTGTACTGATTACCTTATCATAAACTTTATTGAAATCGGGATCATCGGCAAATTGATTTTCCTTATTTAAGACTAACTGATAAGCCTCTTCATAACGTTTTCGTTTTAACAATTCCTTAATTAATCTAAAAAGATATTTTTTGTTTTCAGGATGTTTTTTTACTAAACGATAATATCTGTCAACAACAAACTCTTTCTCGAGCGAACGCGGGGCATAATCGGTAACATATGCCATTTTACGGGCTTTGTCCAATCCGTCCAAAGCTTCTTGGAAATAAGGCTTAAATCCCAAAGCCGTTTGAAATGCATGTTCGGCAACTTTTCTTTCACCTAACCAAAGAGAAAAGGTTCCGTATCTGCTCCACAATCTCCAATCTTTAGGATAGCGCTCAACCCATTTTTTTAATATGGTTTGCCCTTTTTTTATATGTTTGGTGTAAGCTAATATTTCAGTGTATCGGATTATTTCGTCCGCTGAAGCATTATCGTCATGCTGCAGATATTTGTCATACCATTTTTCCGCAAGATTAAATTCTTCCATTTGTCGGTAAGATTTACCTATTTCCAAATAATTTTTTGCAATGGACGGGTCAATTGCAATTTCCCGCTTATATCCTTCAATCCGTTTCCTCAGTTGTGCATACCAAACTTTTGTTACTCTATCAAGAGCATTTTTATATTTTGCATTCTTGGAGTTAAGTTTTACGGCTCGTTTTAGGTCAAGAGCAGCATAAGGATATTGCAAACGTTTTTCATAAGAAATACCGCGCAAATAGTAACCTTCGGCTTCCTGGGGATGCTGGGAAATATACTTATTTAGCAAATCTATTGCCTCCCCGAACCTTTCGGAAGCCATGTGTGATTTAGCTAATTCAAGAAGTTCTGTGCCACGATTTTGAGCGAAAAACGCAGATGATATTATAAAAAAAACAGTTACGGAAAGAATTACTTTTTTCATTTTCACACATAATTATTGATAATTAGTAATTTATCTAATTTTTCAGAGAAATGTATAATATTTTTTCGGAAATTTTAACTGCTGCTAAAATAAATATTGTTTCTACGAAACAATCGGCAACTCATAATTGATAAACGAAGTTCCGGCTCGTGACGAATTGATAAACAAAAAATACTTTATTGGGAGGATAAAGAATTATTTTGAATATTAGGTTTAAAATTACAACTTCGTTGTTACATCAAATATCAAAATAATAAAACGAAACTACACGGGAAATAATTAGTATTAATATTTGCTCTGAATCAATTTTTTGTTATTTTAAAATTCACAAACAAAAACTATTCCAAAATATGTTCGGTTATATAACAATTAATAATACTTTAGTTGATTCAGATATTCTAAAGAAAAAATTTACTTGCGATCTTGCAAAATGTAAAGGTGCGTGTTGCACGATAGAAAGCGAGTATGGCGCACCTTTGGAAGAAACTGAAATTAAAGTAATAGAAAAGTATTTGCCCGTAATAATGGAATACCTTCCTGATAGGAATGCCGAAGAAATTCGGAAGAATGGTTTTTGGGAATTTAAAGCCGATATTTTTATGACTAGAAGTATAAATAACCGTGACTGTGTTTTTGTTTATCACGATGGGGAAATTGCCAAATGTGCAATCGAAAAGGCTTTTATTGAAAATAGAATCGATTTCAAAAAACCGGTTTCATGTCATTTGTTTCCAATTCGCGTTTCCGATTTTGGCGGACCGATATTAAAGTATGAAGAGTATAAAGATTGTGAGCCTGCGTTGGAATTAGGAAAGAAAACAGGTTTAAGTGTTAGCGAATTTTTGGAAGAACCAATAATAAGAGCATTCGGCAATGAGTTTTATTCAGAGTTAAAAAAAAGAGGTGAGGGGTAAATGTTATCAATCAATCAACGAATGACGCAAACGCAAAAACTTTCTCCGCAACAAATCCAGTATCAAAAATTACTTCAGCTTAATAATCTGTCGTTGGAACAACGGATTAAAACCGAATTGGAAATGAATCCGGTTTTGGAAGAAATTGAAGATATGGAATTGATTGAAGAACAAAGTAAAGACGAAATTGATAATGATTTGGACGATGGCGATTTAGCTGATGATGAATTTGATTTGGAAGATTTTATTAATGAAGATGATTTGGAATTTGCCAGAATTAATCGCTCGCCGAATGAGGAAGTAAACAAACCGATTGCGCGATCCTACTCGTCAATGAGCGAATACTTGTTGGAACAGCTTCATCTGCTTGATTTAACAGAAGAGGAAATGATACTTGGTGAAAATATTATAGGCAGTTTAAGTCCCCAAGGATATTTTACCGAAGATTTAGAAAAACTTGTTTCCGATCTGAATAATGTTGAGGGATTAAATTTAACGGTTGAACAGGGTGAAAAAGTATTGCAAATTATTCATCGCTTAGATCCACCCGGAGTTGGCGCGCGTAACTTACAGGAATGTTTACTGATTCAGCTTCACGATGCCGGCTTCGACCCTTATTACACATTTATCGCTGAAAAAATTCTGACCGAGGAGTTCAAAAATTTTTCCAATAAGCGGTTTGACCTTGTTAGGAAAAATCTAAAAATTACCGATGAAGCATTAAGAACGGCTCTTGCGCTAATTCAGAAATTAAATCCTAAACCTGGCGAAGGGAATATAGAATCGGAAAGAGCTAACCAAATTACTCCGGATTTTATTATTGAGAAAATTGAAGATAATTATATAATTACGCTAAACGACAGGGCAATGCCCTCTGTTACCATTAGTCAGGATTATCTTGAAATGCTTGATATTAATAAGCGAAAAAAGAAAAAGAAAAAACATGAAAAGGAAGCCAATAAATTTATCAGGGAAAAGATTGAATCGGCTAAGTGGTTTATCTATTCGTTGGAGCAGAGACGCCAAACTTTGCTTAAGATAATGCGTGCAATATTTGAAAGGCAATTTGAATTTTTCGAGTATGGACCGAAAGCATTAAAACCGATGATCTATAAAGATATTGCCGACGAAATTGAAATGGATATTTCAACTATCAGTCGTGTAGTTAACGGTAAATATGTTCAAAGCCCGCAAGGGATTCACGAATTGAAGTACTTTTTTAGCGAAGGTCTTTCAACCGACGGCGGTGACGAGATTTCAAACAAACATATAAAAGAACTTATTAAAGAAATAATTGATAACGAATCGAAACAAAAGCCTTTCAGCGATGAAAAAATTGCAAAAATTTTACAGGAGAAAGGAATTCACATCGCACGAAGAACAGTCGCAAAGTATCGTGAGCAACTTCAAATTCCGGTTGCACGACTTAGAAAGGAATATTGATGTTACAAGTTTTTTTGATGATTATCGGAGTGGCATTGTTCGGAGTCCTACATTCGGTAATGGCATCTCTCGATTTTAAACACAGGTTGGTTAAGATTATTGGCGACAAAATTGCTTTCTACAGACTATTCTTTAATTTTTTTTCAACAGTTTTATTTTTTGCAATTCTTTTCTTAATTCCTAAATCCGATAAATTAGTTTATGAGGTCGCTTATCCTTTTGATATGGTAATATTTGCCGTTCAAGTATTATCTTTTATCGGTTTGGTTTGGACGGCTAAAAGTTTTGACGGACTTGAATTTATCGGTGTAAAACAGGTGGTAAGATATTTTAAGGGAACTTACAAAATCGAAGATTTGGATGAAAGTCCCGATTTTAGAATTAGCGGAGCTTTCAAATGTTGCAGACATCCGGTATATTTTTTTTCAATACTCTTTATCGGTGCTCGTCCTTACATGGATGTAACTTATCTGGTTTTGTTTATCTCGGGAACAATTTATTTTGTAGTAGGCGCATTTTTTGAGGAAAAGAAGTTAATCAAAATCTACGGTGATGTTTATCTACGGTACAAAAAAACAAAGCCGATGTTTTTACCTGCATTTTTGGTAAGGAAAAAAGCAATCAAATAATATCCAAAAACTTTTTTCAATCGATAGGCTTTTATCAGTTCGTTCTCCCTGCAATCTAAAGTCATATCGGGAGTATAATTGTTACATTTTCAGCAAAAGGCTTTTCGGATATTTCTAATCAATAAATCCGGAACAAAAAGAATTGAAATAGGTCTAACGAGAACGAATAAAATTAAACTAAATTGATTACTTTTAAAGTTATTATTAAAAAATTTTAGGAAAATAATGAAACCGGAAATAAGATCAACTACAATATTGGGAATTATTCATAACGGAGTTGCGGCAATTGGCGGTGACGGACAGGTTACTTTGGGCAACACGGTTGTAAAACATAATTCAAAAAAGATACGTAAACTTTATGGCGGAAAAGTGATGTGCGGATTCGCAGGTTCCGCTGCCGATGCATTTACTTTGCTTGGCAGATTTGAGGAAAAGCTGGAGCAGTTTAGAGGTAATGTGGAACGGAGTGTTGTCGAATTGGCAAAAGATTGGCGTACCGATAAGTATCTGCGAAAGCTTGAGGCAATGCTTGCAGTTGTTTCGGAAGATCACACGTTTATTGTATCAGGTACGGGAGATGTGATTGAGCCTGACGATAATATCGTTGCTATCGGCTCGGGCGGAATGTACGCGCTTGCCGCTGCCAGAATGTTGGTAAAATACAGTGATTTGACGGCGAAAAATATCGTAGCCGAAGCTCTTAAAACCGCATCCGATATTTGTATTTACACTAACGATAAAATTAACGTTGAAGTTTTAGAGGAAAATAAAAATGAGTAATAAAGTTTTGATTGAAAATTTAACCCCTTCGCAAATTGTTGAAGAACTGAATAAATATATTATCGGTCAGCATGATGCGAAAAGGGCTGTTGCTATTGCGCTTCGTAACAGATGGCGCCGTCAGCAGGTTGAACATACTATTCGCGAAGAAATTATGCCTAACAATATAATCCTGATTGGCCCTACCGGAGTAGGTAAAACCGAAATTGCGCGACGTTTGGCTAAACTTGCAAATGCACCGTTTATTAAGGTTGAAGCATCTAAATTTACCGAAGTAGGTTATGTGGGACGCGATGTGGAAGCAATGATTCGCGATTTGACCGAACTTTCGGTGAATATGGTTATGTCGGAAAAGAAAGAGGAGGTTTTTGAAAAAGCCAAGAAAATAGCCGAAGAGAAAATTCTTGATATTCTTATTCCGCCGGTAACTACACCTGCTCCTGATTATGGCACAGACGAAAACACATCTAATTCGGAATCCGTACGAAATTCCAAAACCCGCGAATGGATGCGTGAAAAACTTAAAAAAGGGGATTTGGACGATAAAGTGATTGAGTTCGATTTTGTAGTTCCTGCGGCGGGAATGCAAGTGTTCGGACCAACCGGAATGGATGATATGGGAATTAACATCCAAGAAATTTTTTCTACGATGATGCCGAAAAAGAAGAAGAAGAGAAAAACTACTATTAGTGAAGCCCGCAGAATTATTGCACAGGAGGAAGCCGAAAAATTAATCGATACCGAAGCTGCTCAGCGCGAAGCGGTACGAAGAGTGCAGGAGTCGGGAATTGTGTTTATTGACGAAATAGATAAAGTGGCCGGCTCAAGCGGCAAAGGAAGCGGACCGGATGTTTCTCGTGAAGGCGTTCAGCGTGATATGCTGCCGATTGTAGAAGGCTCAACGGTGAACACAAAATATGGTCCGGTTAAAACCGACCACATATTGTTTATTGCTTCAGGTGCATTTCATGTGGCGAAACCTTCGGATTTAATTCCTGAATTGCAAGGACGTTTTCCTATTCGCGTTGAACTTAAGAGCTTGTCGGCGGATGATTTTGTCGAAATACTGACGAAACCGGAAAATGCTTTGCTGAAACAGTACGCAGCGCTACTCCGTTCGGAAAATATTAATCTGAGTTTTGAAGAAGATGCTATCGTACAAGTGGCATCTATTGCGGCGGAAGTTAATGAACAGGTTGAGAACATTGGAGCTCGCCGTCTTCATACAATTCTGACCACACTGTTGGAAGACATTCTCTTTAATGTGCCGGATAAAAATAAAGAGAATGATATTACAATCTCAGGTAAGATGGTTGAGGATAAACTTACTTCAATAGTAAAAGACAGAGATTTGAGTAAGTACATTTTATAGCTTTTAAGGGAACACTGATTTTTATAAGCGAGAATGATTCCCGCAGATAACTTGTCTGTGGAATCATTCTTTTTTTTAGAAAAAGTGCGGACTAAATTATTTCTTCTTAAAACATTGCCGAGCTATATTACTTATTGTTCTTCTTTTCCGCTTTTATTTCATCTCTCGTTTTAAATGTGTGAAGCATTACATCCACTTGCTGAATGATTTTCTTCTTGTAATACTTAGGAGCGTAAATCGAAGCGTCAAGCATGTAAACACGTCTTTGCGCTTTGTCATAAAAAAGGTAATTTACAAAAGGTCCACCCATGCTTTTATCGCTCATTCGCCAAAGACCTTGAGTCATAATAGCATAACGTCCGTTGAAATTAACCTCTTTTTTAATCATAAAATTATCCGCAATTTCCACATGTGCCGAATCGTCCGCAGTTGTGTAGAACTCTTTTGTAATTCTGTTTCGTAACACATCCACGGAGTCTTTTGAGAGCATGGAAGGGGAAGCGTTGTCCCACCACTTAACGAAAACCCAGCGCTCCATATCGGAGTTCATTGCTCTTCTGAGCCAAACGAAATTTTCTTTTGCGCTATCAATGGCTACCTTAAAATCAGCTTGAACGAAAATAGTCCAATCATGTTTTTTTAGAAGAGAATCCGCAATCGCACGGTTCTCAAACTTAGGGCGGAACATTCTTGCCATTAATCGTTCATCCGAGGCTTTTTTAAAATAGTAGAGAATATTTTTGTTCTCTTTCAGTAAATCGGCTTTAAGTTCTTCTACCGTTGGTGCCGTGGCAATCAAAACCATTTGGTGCAATGCCCATAGGTTCTTTTTAATAAAAGAAAACTCTTTCCCGGATTTCACTAAATTTAGAACAGTTGAATCAAGTATGGATTTAATATATTTGGTTGTGGGTGTTTTTGTGTTTAGAGGAGAAATAATAAGAATGTTTTTCCATTTGTTAAATTTTGGTAAATCTTCAACGTTAATTCGGCGAAGAGTAAAGAGGTTTTCAGCTTGAGGCGTGTATATTGTTTTACTCAACACCATCAACAGTGTTCCTTCCAACTGACTGTAATTTGAGGAGTCGGCAACCACAATAATTTGGTCGTCGTTGCCAACGGCTTCCCTTTTTGAACTACAACCGGCAAAAGTTAACACAAGCAGAATAATCGATAAAATCAGTAATTGTTTTTTCATCTTAAATCACCTAAATTTTTCTCTTTTAACAGATGAAGCGGTATAAGGTTTCAATTAATTGGGGACGTTAGGAAGTATGAGGGGAACACCGGGTAAAAGGAGTTGATAAAGAATCCACATTGTAAGTCCCGCCGAGAGGGGAATTACAAAATTATCGTCAGCCCAACCGTAGGAAAGGTTTTCTCCGAAAGTTGCTACTAAAGCGGCGACAAAACCAATCAGATATTCCGTAAAACTTCCGGTAACTTTAGGAGTAGCGAGTACGACAACAATTGCCGACACGAAAAAAGCAGATGAGCCTTCAAGACTTTTAGCAAGAAATTTATGTTTTCCGTATTTACGTCCGAATAAAGCTGCGCTTGTATCACTAATTATCAAAATCGAAAAGGCCGTGATAAAAATGACCTTTGGAAAAATCAGCACGGTAATCAGCGCCGACAATAGAACAAACGTTGCGCCGGTATATGTGTGTTTGCTTTCGTCAAGCTCGTGCTCACGAAGCATGAATCCAAAAAATTTTATGAAAAATTGTCTGAATTTTTTAGAGAATATTTTTAAAGTATCTACGATTAAGGAAAATAAAACCAGCGGGATTAGGATTGTTAATCCTAATCCTTCCGGAATAAAATAATAAATAATTGGTATTAGGAGAGATGTTAAATGAATACTTTTGCGAAGAAGTTCGCTTTTGTAATCGATTTCTCGGGAATTATTCTGAGTCATTGCTGTCCGTGTCTTTCTCAACCTTTTTGCCGGAGTCGGAATTTTCGCTTTCCTTCTCGGCGTTAACGTCAGAAGTCGTAACGTTTTTGCGTTTTTCCAATAATTCCTTAACATGTTCCGGAATCTCTTCTTCAACAACACCATTTTCCTTTTTAGCAACCGGCGGAAGTTCTTCGCCGTTCATAACTTTTTTGATTTCATCGGCATCAAGTATTTCACGAACAAGTAATTCTTTGGCAAGTTTGTGTAAAAGATCGATATTTTCACTCAGGATATTCTCGGCTCTATCCATACCTCTTTGAATAATTCTACGAATTTCTTCATCAATCGTTTCAGCTGTTTTTTCACTGAAATCGGTATGTTTGGTAATTTCACGACCAAGGAATATTTCTTCTTCCTTTTGTCCGTATGCCAACGGTCCTAACTTTTCGCTCATTCCCCATTCGCAAACCATCTTACGTGCAATCTTAGTCGCTTTTTCGATATCATTTCCCGCGCCGGTAGTAAACTGATTAAAGATAATTTTTTCAGCGGCTCTACCGCCCAATGCGTAAGCAATCATTGCTTCCAGATATTCCTTGGAATATGTATGCTTCTCGTCATTAGGCAAATAAGTTGTAACGCCTAATGCACGTCCGCGTGGAATAATAGTAACTTTATGGACAGGATCGGATTCGGGAATCATCAGCGCAACGAGGGCATGTCCCATTTCGTGATAAGCCGTTGTTTTCTTCTCTTCTTCGGAGATAATCATGCTCCGGCGTTCGGTTCCCATCATTACTTTATCTTTGGCTTCTTCAAAATCATGCATCTCAACACGATTCTTGTTTTTACGCGCAGCAAGCAAAGCCGCTTCGTTTACAAGATTTGCCAGTTCGGCACCCGCTAAACCCGGAGTCGATTTTGCAAGAATTTCCAGATTAACATCATCTCCCAATGGAATTTTACGCGTATGTACTTTCAGAATGCCTTCTCTCCCTTTTACATCCGGACGATCAACAACTACTTGTCTGTCGAATCTTCCCGGACGAAGTAATGCCGGATCTAAAACATCAGGGCGGTTTGTAGCGGCAATAATAATAACACTGCTGTTCTGCTCAAATCCGTCCATTTCAACCAGTAAAGCATTTAAAGTCTGCTCGCGTTCATCATGTCCGCCGCCAAGTCCGGCGCCTCTTTGGCGTCCGACAGCATCAATTTCATCAATAAAAATAATGCAAGGCGCATTCTTTTTACCTTGATCAAACAAGTCGCGAACACGACTGGCGCCCACGCCGACAAACATTTCAACAAAGTCCGCACCCGAAATAGTGAAAAACGGAACGCCGGCTTCTCCGGCAACCGCACGGGCTAATAATGTTTTACCGGTTCCGGGAGGTCCCAACAACAAAACGCCGCGAGGAATTTTTCCGCCAAGCCGTTGAAACTTAGCCGGTTCCTTAAGGAATTCAATAATTTCATTCAGTTCCTGTTTGGCTTCATCTTCTCCGGCAACATCTTCGAACGTTACTTTTATTTGAGATTCGCCAATCATACGAGCTTTACTCTTTCCAAAATTAAAAACTCCTTTCGAACCGCCGGCGCCGCCCTGCATTCGTCTCATAAATACAATCCACAAACCGATAATAAAGACCCAAGGTAGAAGTCCTACGAGAATTGTAACCCACTCGTTAGAATCTTTTTCAAATGTAAAATTAACGCCTTTTTCTTGCCAGAGTTTTTCCTGCTGTTGAATTACAGGCTCAATTAAAGTTACCGAGAATTTTTTTACATTGATAAAAACACCGTTTAAGTGAATTTTTTCTTCTTTTTTCAGAGTTCCTTCGAAAGTGTAATCATTCACATCCGATTTAATTAAACGTCCCGATGCTATTTTCCCGCTGTCTAAAAACGTTTCATAAACGCCGTATGGAACTTCGGTAACATTAGCAGCACCGTTGTTCATTAATTGCATAAAAATAACAGCTGCAATAATAATTGCGCCCCAACTAAAAACTGTTTTTAATACTTTCCCCCAATCAAAATCACCGTTCGGCATTTTAGGGTCGGGAGGTGCATTTTTTTTCGGACTCGGCTTTTTTGATTTATTATCTTCCATATTAAATTCTAACATAATCGTGTAATTTCTCCTTTATTCTTCCAAGATGTAAATTGAGCGCAAGTTTCTGTATCGCTGCGCATAATCCAATCCGTATCCGATAACAAACTTATCGGGAATTTCAAACCCAATATAATCAATTTTTACGTCATACTTTAAGCTATTCGGCTTCACAAGCAACGATGCAAGCTTCATTGAAGCAGGTTGTAACTCATTAATTAAGTCTTCAATATATTTCATTGAAAGACCGGAGTCAACAATATCCTCAACGATAATAATGTGCCGATCGGAAATATCTGCATTCAACTCTTTCAGTAACTTAACTTTCCCGGACGAAATTTTCTCATCGCCGTAACTCGACAGCTTAAAAAAATCCATTTCGCATTTGATTGAAACATTCTTCATCAAATCCGACAAAAACATAAATGAGCCGTTTAATATCCCGATAAAAATCGGCAGCTTCCCTTTGTATTCATCGGAAATCTGATTCCCAAGTTCTGCTATTCTATTCTGCAGATCTTTTTCCGTAATGAATGGAATAAATTTTTCATTTCCGACTTTTATAAAATCGGGATTTAGATCTTCTTTTTCACGCATAGTTTTAATTTATTCTCTGTTATATTATTAATTTTTACTTTGTTACTGATTCTGTAACCGACAACCCAAATAATTTCGCCCCTATTTTCCAGTACCAAAACGTTTTTTCTTTCGCTGTTTGGAATTTTAATGTCGGTCAAAAAGTCGGAGATTTTCTTCCGGTTTTTCATTCCCAACGGAGTAAATTTATCTCCGGTTTTCCAGTTTCTTAAGATAAAAAATTCAGTTAAATTATCCGAATTAATAATTTCACAACCCGATTCTCTGTCTGTTGAATCGGTTGGCTCAACTGTGAGAAATTTATCATAAAATTCGACTTTGTCGCCAATCTTAAAACGAATAAATATGTTTTGCCGCTTATTTTCCGAATCGGAAAAAATAATTTTTCCCCTCTCTCTGATTGCCGTTAACCGATTTTTGAATTCAATTTTTGTCCCTTTTTGAGAGTTAATTAATCGGGATATTTTTTCCAAATCGTTAAAATCCAACTCTTGTTTAAAAAATCCGAAAATTTCCTTTTTTATTGCCGTGTTAATAAGATAGTTAGATATATTGTCGTTTTCGTTTATCAAAAGTTCCAGACTGTCAATATTCTCAATAAATATTTTATTCTGAATTTGACTGAGAACTTCCTCTAAAGCTTTATTATTACCCCGCATTAATTCCGAAAATTTCAGCAAAGCCTTATCCACTTTGGGGTTAATTGTACTTCGAATTTCAGGCAAGATGTCGATTCTGATTTTATTGCGGAGATAATCAATATTTGCATTTGAAGAATCTGTAATGAAATCAACACTTACTTTATTCAGATAAGCTTCAATTTCATCTCTTGTAACAGAAAGTATCGGCCGGATAATTCTACCCCTTTTGGGCGGAATGCCGGCTACGCCTTTGGTTCCGGCACCTTTAAATAAATTGAGAAGAACAGTTTCACTGTTATCGTTCATATTGTGAGCAGTGCAGATTTTATTAAACCCAAGCTCAGAGCATTTTTCTTCCAACTTTCGATACCGTAAAATCCTTGCCGCTTCTTCTGTGGATAATCGGTTTTGTCGGGCGTAAGCATTCACGTCAACATCCGCTAAATAAAAAGGGATACTCAATTTTTCGGCGCTATTCCTACAGAAAGCTTCATCTCTTATTGCTTCGTCCCCGCGCAGATTGTGGTTAACGTGCATCACGGCAACTTTAAGGGAGAACATCCTGGCATATTTCAGCAAAAAATAAAGAACAAACCGTGAATCCGCCCCACCGCTAAAACCAATTAGGATTTTATCATATTTCCGAATCAAACTATTTTTTGCAATAAAAGAAAGGATTCTTTCATCTATTTCTTTTATGCTAATTGGTTTCATATAATTACTTGATTAAATTTAACGAAATGCTAATATTTCCCGGCAATCTCATCCGTCAGTAACCGGAACTTCGTTTATCCGTTTTTCATTCAATATTGAGAATTTCAAATTTTATTACTCCCGCCGGAACTTTAGCGGCAACCGTAGTTCCTTTTTTATTTCCCATCAGAGCGGCGCCGACAGGGGATGTAACGGCGATTTTCCCTTGTTTAATGTCAGCTTCTTCGGGCGAAACAAGTGTGTATTTGTATTCCTTGTTGTTGTTTAAATTTTTAACAGTAACCTTAGCCAATATGTGAACTTCCTCTTTTGACATCGAGTTGGGATCAACAACGCGGGCGCGAGCCAGCATATGCTCCATTTGATTAATTTTTAATTCCAGCATTCCCTGTTCGTCCTTTGCCGCATCATATTCGGCATTTTCCGATAAATCGCCGTGTGAGCGGGCTTCGGCAATGCGTTCGGCCATTCGCTTGCGGCCGTTGGTTTTCAGTTCTTTCAATTCTTCTTCTAACTCATTCAAACGTTCACGACTCAGATAAACAAAATTACCCACTTAAACACCTCGTTTTGATTTTAAAAATAAAAAAATGCCACCGCAGCGCAGTGGCAAGTGCTAAAGTAAAAAAAATAATCGAGCTTTTCAAGTTAAACAGAAAATAATATTAATTTTTTATTTAACAACCGGAGATATTCAAAACACTTTTGAAAACAGAATCCGGGTTCACAATCGAGTTGTAGTTGCCCGATTTTATCAAATTATTCTTAATTATTAAAATACCGACTATATTTTATTTAATCGAATTTCAATGTAAACGCACCGCAATTAGGATTAATTTATGGTAGTTGTATTAAAGCAAATTATAGTTTTTAACTATTAAAAAACAAGACGAAATTATTCAATTATTTTTGTCGGGAAATTCGCGAAACACAATTAATAATATTGGCGAACATTTTACATTCATGATGTTTTTCGTTTTGTGTAAATTCCAAATAAAAAATCACTTTTACCGTTTGCAATATAATGGTCTTCCTCTGCAAATAGTTGAGATAGTGCATTACTCGATTTCTCGTTGGTTTCAGCAAAATTATGCTCGATGTCCTTCAAAACTAACTGAAGCAGATTTCCTCCTGTCAGATGAATTTCGACAGGTTGAAAGTGAAGATTAAGCTGTTCTATTATTGCTTCGGAGTTTATCGCTTCAGAGGGATCGGATAAAATCATACGGAATAGTCCCGGACGAAATATTCCGGATTTTACTTTTCCCGACGTTCTTCTGCGTAGATTGATTGGCAGTAGCCGGAGCGCTTTATTCGCAGCGTCCAATTGTTCGGCGGTCCACTGAAATCTATTCCGCCCGACATATTCGTCAACTATAAGTATTCCGTTGTTTTTTAACGATTGTTCGGCTTTCTTCAAAGTGCCGGAAACATCTTTAACATGGTGGAGAAACGAATCGAACAGAATTATGTCATATTTTTCGCTGCCGAAATCGTAAGTTGAAATATCTGCAGGGAAAAAGTTAATGTTTGAAAGCCCTAATTTCCGGCCGGTTTCTTTTGCCGCATTAATTCTCTTTTCCGCAATGTCAAATGCATCGAGTCTCGCTATTTCTTTGAATTTCGCAAATTTTATCTCCTTAATTCCGGTACCGCATCCTGGAGAAAGCATCGTCAGATTATTTCTATTTTTAATAAAATTGTTGTAAATATATTCGGCGGATTCGGTTTGAGGATTTCCGGTTTTAAGAAAATTCAGTCTCGCTTTTACAGCCGGAATTTCCCACCACCGAAGATTATTATTTACGCTATAGTTCCAAGCCGACTTAGTTCTTTGGCTCGATGAAAGATTAAGCCTCGAAAAGAAAAATCCGAGTCCCTTGTTTTTTAATCTGTAGTAGGAATCTATAAAATCTCCAACCGAAATGTATGTTCTCATTTTCTCTAAATTTTTCTACAAAGATAAGAAAACAAGCGACTCAAAAAAACAGAATTTACTTAAACGAGATTTTATCGCCTAAATCAAATGCCTTATATCTCGATGCTATTTCAATTATCTTTTCGAAGTCGGCTGAAATGGTAATAATGTTTAATTCATTTTCATCAAAGTTCACAATCAGCATTTCGCCCCCGTCATCATCAAAATCATCGCTTAAGTAAATCAAATTCAATTCTGTTTTATCTCTATTTATTACAATTGGTTGATACCCGTCTTCTGCAAGCTGTCTTTTCAATTTTTCCAATACAGCTTTAGTCGGCATTTCTGTTTTTTCTTTTAATGCGGATGTTGAAATAGACAGTCCGTCAATGTTATTCAGAACATCCTTTGCCATATCCATATCTACTTCGTCGAGCGGCGAAAGCAAATAAACCAAACCGTAGGTAAAAAACAAACCAACCGGACCGATAGAAAAGTTAAATTCATCACTCTCATTATCTTCATCATTGTTTATATCCGAAACAGGAATGTCGGTATCATCAATCTCTTCGGTTCTGCCGTTTTCAAGCAAAGTGGTTTTTATGTTAATAATTTGCTCCGATGCCGAAAAACATCCTTGAAGAAAAAACAATCCGGAGAGCAGAAGCATCGTTATTGATTTAGTCATTCTACGCATGGCGTTTTTCCTTACTTGGTATTGGTAGAATCTGTTTTAATATCTACGTTAATTTCAATTTCTCTTTTCCTTTTTTGCGATTTTCCGTTCATAACACTATCGATGTCGGGAATATCAAAATTCGAAGATAATTCACCTAATTTTTCCAAATCAATTGTTCCGACTATGTTCACAAACGTAGCTTCGTCTTTTTCGGCTTGCGTAACTACCAATCCTTGTATTTTGCTGTTATTGTCTGTCCTGATATAAACATTAGTACGGCTATCTTTTTCCTTTTGTTTTACCAGCCTATTCCATCCTTTATGAATAAGTTCCTTGTCGATTTTACTAATTAGCTTAAATACGGATTTAATTTTAGTTGAGTCAATTCCAAAAGTATTTACCTTAATCAATTTTAATCCGCCGACCATGTTTGCAAAACTCGAATCTTTTTTGCCGTTAATGTCCATATGTTTTCCCATTTTAGCAACCATGTGAAGCAGATTTTGGTTAATCAACACTTCTGTACTTTCTTCGGAATTTTCAAACTGTTCAAGATTTCCGAAGTCAACAAATCCCGGTTCCGAGCTGTAATCGTAAGTCTGTGCATAACCGGTTATTCCCCAAAAAAGGATAATCGTAAGGGCTAAGTTTAATGTTCGTTTCATTATTATATCTCCTATTTTAATATTTTTTCTACTTCGGTAAAACCTTTATGGATAGGGTTCGCTACTTTTTTTGTAAGTACTTCGTTAACTACAAGTCTTTTGGTTTGTGAGAAAATTTGAGCTACCATTTTCAATGAAGCCAATGTCTGTTCTGATGCAGTTTCTACGGTAGCTTGGTCGTAACCGTTATAATAATTTGTGTTTTTCTTGAGGAACGTAAATGTAAAAACGGCAATTAATAACACGGAGAGCATTACGGCAAAGACAGGAGAAGTAATTTTACGTTCTATTCTATCGGACTTGATTTTTTCAACCACAATTTTATCGAGTTTGTTTTTTACCTTGTCGGGCATTTTGTTTCTCGAAAGCGAGTGAACGGATTCTGCGGTTTTCCGAAAACCGTTAAAAAACTTCCGTGCTTCCGCATCTTTTTTTATTAAAAAAAACACTTCGACTTTTTCCCGAATGCTTGCATCTTTATATGCAGCTCTAATTATTTTATCTTTTATCTTTTCATTCATATCTTTCCTCCTCAAGAGGCGATAATATTTTTTGAAGTTCTTTTCTTGCCCGCATTAAATTTACTTTTACGCTGTTTACGGGCATTTCTAATATTTCTGCTATTTCTTTGTATTTGTATTTTTCGATTTCGTAAAGAACAAAAACCGATTTTAGTTTATCGGGTAATAGTGAAATTGCATTTTCTATTGATATTGACAGGCTGGAATTTTCACTTAATTTGTCGGGCTTGGTTTCGTATCTAAAATCCGGTACTGTTTCCGCTTCGGTAATATTTACAAACGCATCTTTCCTTTTTTTGCTTCTTAAAAAATCGATTGCCAAATTATGCGTTGTTCTTAAAATCCACCCTTTTGCCTTACTCCAATCGAACAACTCCAAATTATCCCAAACCCTAATCCAGACTTCCTGAGCAATATCTTCGGCATCCATTTCATTTTTCAAAAATGAATAAGCATAGGAATAAACGTGCTCTTTATGTCTGATGAATAATGTTCGATATTTTAGACTTTTCATGCTCATCTATACTAAAGACGAATAACCAAGTTAAATTGTTACAAGAATAGTTAATATTTTTTCTGAACTATTTAATATCGATTAAAAAGTAAAGTAACCGTATTTTTGCAAGCATCGATGTATCTCAAAACATAAAATGGTATTGAGTATGGATTGCCCGCTTGCAATCATCCCAATATATCGCTTTCTCATCGTTTCAGCGACATCTGTAATATTTGAGAAATTTAATGTGAGTATCTAATAACCTACTATTTCTGTCTAATCAGCCTAATTGTCATTCCAAGTCCGGTTTTTCCGTTTGCCTGTACCGGAATTATAAATAGCGCTGTGTTTGCATCTGTTTTTACATAATCGAAATCAGAGGAGATAAGCTGCCAATTGCCTGAGAACTTTTGCTCAACTTCCACTGTAATCGACTTATCTTTGTGGTTAAAAATAGTTACTTCCCGCGTAAGTTCCGTTACATCATTTGATATTTTTTCCCTTTTAAGGTTTTTAACTGTTGCCAAAATATCGAATGCTTTTCCTACTTTTAGCTTTATCGGCTCATTTTCAGGAGTATGATTAATCATATCCTCGCCAATCAGTTCCAGCGATTCTTTATCTTTCTTGAATATCCTTACTTTTCCTGCAGGTAGTGGAATACCGAGATTATTTTGTTTGTCATTCTCAAATTTAATTACAACCTCAACATTATTCTTTTCTTTTTTTTCATAAAGATAGGATGAAAATCTATAAATTTTGTTCGCCGTAATATTCCCGGCAGAGATAAATGCGATTTGCTTTTTTTCGTTGTTCGCCAAAGTCGTTTTTCGTTTTAAATCATAAATGTGATATTCAAAAAAAGACCTTCCTTCAAACGCTTGCTCTTGGTTCGTTTCATAATTCTTTGCTGTCATATAAACCGGTTGCGGAACGTTTGTGCGCGCTCGGTTAATATCGCCGGCAACAAGTTTTAGCTTTGCATTTTTAAAAGTTGCGCCCGATTGATTAGTAATGCTAACCCACGAATTTAGGTTAAGTTTGTTTTCATCTTCGCTTAAAACCAGAACATACTGAGCGTTCCAACTCATTCCTGAAGTAAGATAAGAAAGCTCAACCGTATTCTCCCCCTCCGATTTGCTTTTAACCAAATATTCCAGCGTAGGCATCGTTATTAGTCCGGTGGGTAGTTTATTTACACTTATCGAATAATCTTTGTAATCCGGAATCATCAATAATCCGCCGTTTTTTTGTTGTAATACCAGTTTTCCTCCTTGTGCGGATAACAACTTCCCCGAGATTTTTTTCCCTTTATTATCAGAGGCGGAAACTTGTTTGCCGATATATTTAGATAATATCGTTCCCATATCAGCCAAATCATATTTGTAGTTCTGTTCCAACACTTTACCGTTAAATTTCAGATGTACGGATGTCGGATCAATTTGAGAAGGAACGTCTGTAATTCTTATTTCGGAAACTCCTTTTTTTAGATTTACACTCCTTACTTCCTTTACAACGCCAAGGTTATCATTGTAGATAGTTACGTTGGTTTCCTGTGCAAAAACTTGTGAATAAGAGATGATTAAAAAGATTATTGTGATGTTAAATAAATTACGCATTTTACGCCTCCGATAATTTTTATCTTTCTTTATACAATTGTTTGCAAAATAATAAATAATCAGGTTTATTTACGTCTAATTTTTTAGGAAATGAAATGAAAAAGAGATTGAAAAAATATCCCGTTTTAGATTACCTTGTTATTACAATCGGCGCTGCAATAATGGGTGTGGGCATTGGAGTTTTCTTGATTGATGCAAGAGTTGTTCCCGGCGGAGTAACCGGTATTTCCATGGCGCTGCACTATCTTTCTAATGGAAAACTTCCGGTTGGTTTTACAATTTGGATTTTAAATATTCCAATCTATCTTTGGGGATTGAGGGAGCTGGGAAAGAGATTCGGTGTAAGAACATTTTATGCTTTTACGCTTAACTCATTCTTTATCGATTTTTTCCGTGGTGATATTCCCGGCTTGCGTATAATGCGGCTGCAGGATTCGGCTGCCGTTCACGAATTGTTAAAACACGATTTCTTTTTCCTGATATTTGTAGCCGCCGCATTGCTTGGAGGAGGACTGGGACTTATTTTTAAATTCAAAGGAACAACCGGCGGGACGGACGTAATTGCCGCCATCTTGAATAAGAAATTCGGAATTAAGACCGGAAACGCAATGCTAATGACCGACTTGGTTATTGTTTCATTCGCCGGACTGGTTTTACAATTTAAACACATCGCACAAGATAAACCGACATTGGTACTTGTGTTTTATGCTGTTTTTCTGATTTTTATTTCTGCACGAATTGTCGATTTAATTATTGACGGATTTGATTATGCCCGCAGTGCTTTTATTATCTCAGATAGAAACGATGAAATTGCAAAAGCTATAATTACAAATCTAAGTAGAGGGGCAACGGCAATCAGAACCAGAGGATTGTACAAAAATGTAGAACGCGATGTAATTTACACTGTTGTTACGCTTAAGGAACTTTCCCGTTTAACCGATATGATACAGGAAATTGACCCGGACGCGTTCGTAACAATTAACAATGTTCACGAAGTATTAGGTAGCGGTTTTAGAAGACGACTTTAAGATTATATTAATGAAACCTTTTTTGATGAATTTCATCAAATTACTTTTTCAAAAAATTATTTAGGTTAAAAAAGATGAACGAATTACCACATACAAATTTGTTAAGTGTTGAGGAATATGAAAATTTCGTAAAAGAAAATCCCGGTGCTGTCATATATTTCAGTACGCCTACATGCAACGTTTGCAAAGTGTTAAAACCGAAGCTTAAGGAAATCTTAAAAGAAGATTTTCCCGAAATGAAGTTTGCTTATGTTGATTGCGAAGCGGCAAGAGAACTGGCGGCGCAACACCAAGTATTTGCAGTGCCGACAATTCAATTTCTGTTTGAAGGGCGCGAGTTTATCCGAAAATCCCGCAATATTAATTTACCCTCACTCTACGACGAACTAAGCCGCCCTTATTCGATGATGTTTGAGTAAACACGAGCTATCATCTAATTTTGTAATTGTAACGTACTCTTTCTCAAAGAAAGAGTATTGGAAGTTGCTGCTAATTAATGCTTCACCCTCTTTCCAATCCCGCAGAATGGCGGGAGAAGAGAAGAAATCTGTAGTATAAACTTCTAATATTATTACTCAACAAAAAAAGGCGTTCCGAAGAACGCCTGAAAATAAAACGTAATTTTTATCAGAAGGAAGTAACTCCCGGAGCCTGAATATAAATCCATTCCACCTCCACCCATTTAGGATGGTCCCAAGTTCCTTCTCCTCCGGCATTGACTACTTTGAACTTTGTGTAGTTTCCGTCATTATCATAAAGGAAATAGTAATTGCCCACATCATCAGGCATGCTTAACTCCCACGTTCCATCATAGTTAGGTGAATCCAAACCGTCGTCGATGTTTGTTGTGCTTCCGACTTTGAAATATGTAACCCTGTAGTTCGCTCCAAGATAACCGGCGCTTCTAATCGTGAAATTAGAACCGGTGTAGTACATATCGGAAGATAAACTGTCTGCACCTGAAATTGAAACGGAAGTTCCTGCGGATAAATCGATACCGCTTGGTTCCTCTTCAGTCGAGTTGTTTCCGGTCTCCCAGATTTTCACCAATCCGTATTTTTTCCTAATTGGCACCATATTTACAGTAAGCAATTCTATGTTGTCGGCAGAAACACCTATTCTTACTGTAGTGTCACGATAATTTGCCAAACTAAAATTAATATTTTGCAAACCGACAGTTGTTGTAATAGTATCGGGAGTAACTCCTTTTATTATTCCGTCAATGCTTATTGTTGCTCCGGCAGGGAGCGTAAAAAGAGCAATTTGCCCTGTTTCTTCTTCATCCGGATTATTAATTGAATCGCTGCAAGAATTAATAAATATTCCCAAAGCAAATGCTGTCAGTATCAAAATAGTTTTTTTCATGATGCACCTCTTTATGTGAATGTTAATAAATAAAAAATCTACATTGTTAATATTACTAAAAATTAATAAAGTAAAAATATTAATCTGAAATCTTTGAGCTTAAATTTCCGTAAATACCGCTGTAAGATTTTAGCTCTGCATCGATTGCTCCAATCGGGATCTCAGCTTCAACTTTAACAGGCATTTTTATTTCATCATCCGTCAGCCAAATAAAAATTCGTCCTTTCGACTTAAAAAGACCTCCATCCGTAATTACAGGTTCAATTTTTATACATTTAAAAGTTCCCGATTTCACTTCGACTTCTTCCCGCCCTCTGAAGATAACACGGAGCGGATATATTTTATTATTAAAGAAGTTTTGTAGATGTACCGTATATCCGGGTTTTACGTTGGAAAAATCTAAAGTTCTTACATAGAAAAATGCGGAAATAATATCCTGAGTTGAATCGGTAATCGGATATTCCTTATTATCATGAATAGCTACATTTTTTGTGTGATTAAAAAATGCGCCATAATCTTTTTGGTATTTTCCTTCTTTTACATGCTGTTCAAAACGCCAGGGAACGAGTGCGGCAGAATCGATATAGGTTTCGTATTTATCGCGAACTTTAAAAAAGAAATCGAAAAAAGGTTTTGATTTTACTTTAAAAGTAACGTGGAAAGAATTTCTAAACATGATTTTCTTTTTCTCGGGAATAAAAATTTCAGCTTCTCCGACTGATATAAAACCGTAATCAACATCAAAAGTCAATTTTTCACCTGTTCTAAAGGCATTATTCGGTTTGGATTTGAGTTGTTTTACAACTTGAGCATTAATTGTAATAAAACCGATTACAAATAATATTAATGAAAGTTTTTTCAAAATTTTCCTTCTCTTTTTTTCATTATTTCAGTTATCGATTCAAGAACATTCTGTGTTTCAATTGAATTCATGCAGTTAAGCTTTATACATTCATCCTTAGTGCATTTATCTTTACATGGCATATCGGGAATAAAAAGAGCTTTTTTATTTGTGTAAGGTCCCCATCTTGTTGCAGAAAGCGCCGGGACCGGAGGATAAAACCCAACTACCGGTTTCCCTAAAGCCGCCGCTATATGAAGCGGACCGGTGGAGTTTGCAACAAATAAATCACTTATTGAAATGAGCGCAATTAGTTCTTCGAGTGAAAATTTTCCCGATAGATTAATGGCGTTATTTCCGATTGCCAATCTTTCACAGAGCTCTATTTCAGAATTACTTCCTGTTAATATTATGTTATACTTCAATAGTTGTGCCAGAGAAGAAATAAGTTCTTTAAACTTATTTTCCGGAAGATCAATTGCGCTTCCTCTGCTTCCCGGATGAATAATAATGGTTTTACGAGACGGAGAAAAATCATGAAATTTTAGCTTTTGGGTTACATGCTGTATTGCCTTTGAGTCCGGATGTATATTAAATGCTACATTTTCCCTGTTAATATTTTCCTTAATTCCCAAAGGAGTTAGTAATTCCACATTATGTTCAAGTTCATGTTTAGTGCCGTATTTACGATGTTCAAAAATTTTATCGGTAAACAGAAAGGAATACCAACGATAACCGGAGGAAATTCTGACCGGAATTTTTGCAGAATAAAGCAACTTGGCCAGATAAAATGTGGGATGAACAAGAATTGCCGTATCAAAATTTTTATCTTTAATTAGACGCAACAACTCTTTACTCTTTTCATAAACTATATATTCGTCAATATCGGGATGATTTTTGATAATCGGAATAGTGTAAGAGTCAATCAGAAAAGTAACTTTGCTTTCATGAAAATGTTTTTTTATTAATCCGGCAATAGGAAGAGTTAAAACCAAGTCTCCTATTCTGTCGGTTCTTACAATTAATATGTTTTTAGGGGGAGTCATTTTTTTGATATAAAATTACTTTTTCTAATATAGAATCGCCACGGCAAATCTTTTGATTTTGAAATACCTACGCGCTCGGTTGTCATTATTTTTTGTTCGGGTACAGATTCGGAATCTAAAATAAATAACTCATTGCCTAATAAATCGACGCCATTTTCATTTTTTGTAATGTTAAATGCCATACAAATTTTTGCCGGTCCGTTCAAAAGGTTTATTTCTTCCCGCTTAGTTATTTCGGTCTTACCAAATCGATTTTTTGAAAGCAGAGATAAACCATGAAGCGGCTCCATAGAACGCAGCAGAACGGCATCACCGACCCCCGCTTTACCGGTAACAACATTTGCACAAAAATACATTCCGTAAGTAAAGTAAACATAAAGATGTCCGCCTTCTGCAAACATAACTTCATTTCGTTTTGTTTTTCCGTTAAAACTGTGAGCTGATTTATCAACTGCTCCGACGTAGGCTTCGGTTTCCGTTATTTTTCCTGCAAGCGTAACTCCGTTTAAAACCCGAACAAACGTTTTACCCAAAAGCTTTTTAGCAACCTCTAACGTATCGTTCAGATAAAATTTACGGTCAAGTTTTTTTGCTCCGTCTATATTCATTAATTAACTTTCCGAATTTAACTTCTGCTTTACTTCCTCAATTTTTTCGGAATAAAACGCTTCCTTTTCAGGAGATTTGCTCATTAACTTTTCATACATTTCCAAAGCTTCTCGAAAAGCACCTTGTGCGAAATAAACAGCTGCCAATGTATCGGATATGAATTCTTCTTCCGATTCCGAGGTCTCTTTCTCAGGTAGAATTTCTTCATTAATTTCTTTTAATATCGGATTATCTTCTTCTTTTACCTGTTCACTTCCCGAAAATAATTCTTCAAAGAAAATTTTTGTTTGTTCGTTTTCAAATAGGGAATAGCCTTTTTCATAAACCTCTTTAGCTTCTTCAGGTTTGTTCATTTTGAATAATACTCGGGCTAAAATTAAATAAGCAGAAGGGTAATCAGGATAATCCGCAAGCCCTTTTCTCAAAATTGTTTCAGCCATATCAAAATTATTTTCCGCAAGATGTTTTTCGGCAACAACCGCAAACAGGGGTGTTGAATTATCAAACTTGTAAATTAACTCCGCTTTATCCGATAACTTTGAATTTTCACTCAACTCTTTCTCCAACGTTTTTGAATAAAATTACTTTTAAATGATAAATAAAAAATAATTGTAAATCCTAAAAAATACATAAGAGCAAAAGGAATTGCGGAATATTCTTTTAAATTAATTGCTACAAGAATTGAAGTTAAACTGTAAAATGCCAAGAATAATTCAACAAGCGTAACGGATGATATTTTTTTACGGGAGAAATACTTTTTATCAAAAAAACTATCTTCTTTTTGCGTAATGTTAAACTTTGGAGTACGAACAAATTCGTTGTTGTTACTGAACAAACCTTCAATTACCGCTTTTGTGTTGTTAATTGCAAATCCCATACTCCCGATTAAGAAAAGGGGGAAGAGTAATATTTTCTTTTTCCAATTTGTGTAGATTTCTTTTTGAGCATAGAGATAAAACGTAAATGAAGCAAAGAGGGACACAATAAAGAAGGAAAGAAAATTAAAATAATCGTTGAAAACGTGAAGTGATTTCAGAAGAATCATCGGTAATGTAAAAATGCCGAGCATCAGAATAAAAGGAAAAACAAAAGAGCTTGTTAGGTGAAAAGTTCCTTGCAGTTTTCTTTCTAAAGGTTCACCGCTTTTCCACAGTTGAGGAAGTAATTTACGGGCAGCCTGCACGGTTCCTTTTGTCCATCTGTACTGTTGAGTTTTCAGCGCATTCATCTCGACCGGAAGTTCGGCTTGAGTAGTATAATTGTTAAGATAAACAAACAACCATCCTCTAAGCTGCGCTCGATAGCTTAAGTCAACATCTTCGGCAACAGTATCTTCATGCCAATTTCCGGCATCGATAATGCACGATTTTTTCCATACTCCGCCGGTGCCGTTAAAGTTAATGAAAAATCCTTTCTTGTTTCTGACGGTTTGTTCAATCACAAAATGTCCGTTCAAAGCTAACGCTTGAAGCATTGTCAGAAAAGAAAAATTCTCGTTTAAATGTCCCCAGCGTGTTTGCACCATCCCGATTTTTTCGGAATGAAAGTACGGAAGAGTTCTAAGTAAAAAATCCGGAGCGGGAATAAAGTCCGCATCAAAAATTGCAATAAATTCTCCGGAAGCGCTTAATAATCCGTTTTTTAAGGCTCCCGCTTTGTAACCGGTTCTGTTTTTCCTTCGAATTGTTTTAATGTTAAATCCCTCGGATGCTTTTAATTCAACAATTCTGTCAATTATCTCCTTGGTTTCGTCGGTTGAGTCGTCAAGTACCTGAATTTCAAGTAAGTGTTTGGGGTATTCTATCTCGCAAACAGCTTTTATCAAACGCTCGGCAACATACATCTCATTAAAAATCGGGAGTTGTATGGTAACTTGTTTAAAATCTAAAATGCTCAGCTTTACCGGATCACTGTTTCGCTTTTTTCTATAGTAGATAAGAAGCAGCAAACTGTTGAGAGAGTAAATAAACAGAATAAAAAGGAAAAGTCCGTATGTGCCTAACAATATTTTATTTAATAACATAGATTTAGTTCTCTGAAAATTTAATCATGAAAAATATAGAAATAAAAATTTGAGTAATGTTCTTTTCGAAGCGAAAAGAAGAAATTTGCGATAGTAAAAGAAAAACAGCTAAAGAACGAGATTGCAAAAATAGTAAAATTTCAGTTAATGTAACTTCAATTATTTCCGGTAAGAGTAATTAATCCACTTCGGCTAAAATCATTGCTCGTTTTGGAGCCGGATAACCTTCAACCGTTAGTGAGGGATTTGTTCCGTCAAGGAAGTTGCTTAAAGATTCGTAAGTCATCCATTCGGTTTTGCGTTGTTCGGTAACGGTGGTTTGTGTAACGTCCAAAACCTTGATGTTTTTATATTTAGCTCGTTTTAACCAAGCGGTTAAGGTTTTAACGGTTGGAATAAACCACACGTTTCGCATCTTAGCGTATCTTTTTTCGGGAACGAAAACTTCCCCTTCTTTTCCATCGATTACAAGTGTTTCCAAAAATATCGTTCCTTCCGAATCGGCAAGATTTCTTAATTCCGCAAGATGGTCAAAAGGAGATTTTCTGTGATAAAAAACGCCCATGGAAAGAACAACATCAAATCGCTTGTAGTTTTTCGGGAGGGATTCAATACCGCATGGAATAACGTCGATAGGAATATCCGGAGTAAGTTTTTTTAGGAAAGAAAACTGTGCAAAGTTTAACAAATACGGTTCTACTCCGATAATGGCTTTAGCGCCCTTGCCGAACAAACGATAAGCATAGTAACCGTTTCCGCTTCCAATGTCCAAAATTGTTTTTCCGCTAAAATCAAAACCGCTCTTCTCCATTCGGGCAAATTTCATGTCGGAACGCCATTCCGCATCTATTCGGGTTCCGAAAATGTTGAAAGGACCTTTCCTCCAAGGAGAAAGTTTTTTTAACGACTCAATAATAATTTGTTGTTGTCCGTTGGTTACATCAGATTGTTTGCCGATAATAACTTCGTTCGAATTACAATTTATGCCGGAAGGTAATACCGACGGAAACGAACGTATAATTTCACTGAACTTTGAAAAATCGGCGGATGACATTATTTTGTCAAAAGCGGTCCCGACAATTTTTGCAAGTTCGGGAAATCCGAGTTCTGTCAAATTCGATTGTAGTTTTTCCTTATGCACGAAATTCTTATTTAATTAAAAAATAGGAGATAAAGTTAAAAGTTCTGAACCAAAGATAGAAGTTGTTAAAGCCACATTTTTTAGCTCTGGCTTGATGAGTTTTCATTGTGTCAACAATCATTACATTTTCCAAGGCATCCCGTTTTTGGCTAATCTCCAATTCGCTGTAACCATTCAGGCGTTTGAAATCGTAATATAAATCAATCATTAGCTTATCTTCGGCTTTATTTTCAAATTTAATTTTTTCAGAGATTAATACTATTCCGCCGGGAAGCAGCCCGTCATAAATTTTTTGAAGTAAGGCTGTTCTGTCATTGGGCGAAATGAATTGTAAAGTGAAATTTAGAATAATTAAAGAAGCATTTTTTATTGTAATGTCCCTCACATCCCCGCAAATAAGTTCTACGGGAGTTTGAGAATTATCCGCATTGATATATTCTTTGCTTCTCGCAATCATCTGTTTTGAATTATCAACAGCAATAATTTTGCCGTTTCTGCCATCTATTTTTCTTCTTATCGCAAGCGTGGCGGCACCGAGAGAAGAACCCAAATCGTAACAGTTGGTTCCCGATTGAAAAAATCTGTCTGCAATTAATCCAATTGTCGAAATTGTGGAAGCGTATCCGGGAATGGAACGCTTTAACATATCTTCAAAAATATTCGCCACTTTTTCATCAAATTTAAAATCTACTATTTGCGAAAGAGGCTCGGAAAAAACATTGTCTTTTTTTGTTTTCATTTTAATAGTTCGTTTATATTTTATTGCTGCTGTTTATAACTGTTTTAATTTATAAAATTAAAAAAATACTTTATCTTGAGGAACTATTATTTAGATAAAATGTTTAGTACTGAAATATTTGAGGAAAAAATGAAAAAATTTTCTAGTCTGTTGTTTTTGTTGTTCTTTATCTTTTTGTCAAACGTGCAAGCACAAACTACCGAAGACTTAATAAAAAAGAATGCCGTAATAGACACCAATAAAGTTATAATGCCTTGGGCAAAGCATCCCCAGATAGCCGAAACCATTGTGCGTCTCCTGACTCGTTACCATTACAGAAGACAATCCTTGAACGATTCTCTTTCCGAAGTTATTTATAATAATTATTTTAAGCGTCTTGACAATCAAAGGATGTACTTTCTGCAGAGCGACATTGACAAGTTTAATCAATATAAAAACGAACTTGATGACGACCTTTATAACGGGAATCTAATTCCGGCTTATAAAATATTTAATCTATTTAAAAAACGTTTAACCGAAAGGATTAAATTAATCGACCGCCAATTGGATAAAGGTTTTGATTTTACTATCGATGAAAATTATGCCCCTGACAGAAGCGACAACGCTTGGGCAAAAACGGAATCGGAACTAAATGAAATTTGGCGCAAGAAGTTAAAGAACGACGAACTAAGTCTATTGCTTAACGGAAAGAAAAAAGAGAAGGCAGTCGAAACGCTACGGAAAAGATTTCACCGTTTTCATAAACTTCTTTTGCAGTACGACTCGGAAGATGTTTTTCAGCTTTTCATGAATGCGGTTTGTTATATGGAAGATCCGCACACAAATTACTTTTCTCCGCGCGATTCGGAAAACTTCAAGATTGGGATGTCCTTATCGCTTGAAGGTATCGGTGCTTCGCTAACAATCAAAGATGATTATACCACAATCGTTCGGATAATTCCCGGCGGACCGGCGGCCAAAAGCGGAGAAATTAAAGTTGATGATAAAATTGCTGCCGTTGCTCAAGGCAAAGATGGAGAATGGATTGACGTTATCGGATGGAGAATTGACGATGTTGTTCAACTCATTCGCGGAAAAAAGGGAACATTGGTTCGTTTACAAATTATTCATCCCGACGCAGACCCAGATGCGCCTCCGGTTGAAATAGACTTAATTAGAGATAAAATAAAACTCGAAGACCAAGCGGCAAAAGCAAAAGTAATAAATATTAAAGAAAACGGAAAAGAGTTTAAGCTTGGCGTTATTACAATTCCCGAGTTCTACACAAACTTTGGCGGTAAAAATAAAGGAAAAGATATATCCAGCACCTCGCTTGATGTTCGGCGGTTGCTTGATTCATTAAAGACAGCTAATATTAAAGGCTTAATAATTGATTTGCGCAACGACGGAGGAGGCTCGTTGCAAGAGGCAATTCAATTAACCGGCTTGTTCATTAAGAGCGGTCCTGTTGTTCAGATTAAGAACGTAACGGGAAAGGTTGATGTTGAAAACGATCCCGACCCGCAAATTGTTTATGATGGGCCCATGATAGTTATGGTCAATAAATACAGCGCATCGGCATCGGAGATTTTTTCGGGGGCAATACAAGATTACGGACGCGGCATAATTGTAGGCGAACAAACCTACGGAAAAGGGACGGTCCAGAATATGATTGACTTACGTAGAATAATTCCCGAAACTCCTGAGCAAAAAATCGGTTCGCTAAAACTTACCATCGCCAAATTTTACAGAGTAACCGGGAGCAGTACGCAGGAAAAAGGAGTAATCCCGGATATAAAATTTCCTTCAATCCGCGATCCTCAACATAATGGCGAAAGTGCAAATCCGTCGGCTTTACCTTGGGATACGATTGCTCCGGCTTGGTTTACACCGTTCTCTGATTTGTCAGGCGCTGTTCCGGAGTTAAACAAGAAACATCAGAGCCGTATAAAAAACAATGTTGAATTCAAATTTATGGAAGACGACATTAAAGAATACTATGCAAACAAGGATAAGAAAACGTTTTCGTTAAATGAAAAGATCAGGAAAGAAGAGAAGAAAAAAAGAGAATTGAAGAAAAAGGAAAGAAAAAAAGAGAGAGAAAAACTGAATCCCCAAAAAGATAAAAAGGATTTAAAGACCGAGGATCCGTTGTTGGAAGAAACAGGGCATATACTTTCCGATTTGATTTTATTACAGAAATAGTTTTATTAGCGCATTGGCGGCTAAAATTTAACGGCTGCCAATGTACTGATTTTATTGAGGGAAACAGCTTACTTGTTGTTCAGAAAGCAAATTCGTAAAATGTGTAAATCATCATACGGAACTTTTTCGTCCAATTCGTTATAAATGGGACTCAAAAAATCCACCCCTAATTTTTCGAATAAGGCAAAAACCGACCGCTGCATTTCATTATCTACCGAAAGAGCTTTACACAAAATTTCGGTATCGATTTTATTCCCTTTTAACAAATATGTTGTTAGGTGTCTAAGCACAGTACTTGGTTTAACTCCGGTTCGGTTTACAAAATCATCGAAATTTTTTGAAGATTGATAAATTCCGACTATTTCATTTGCACGACTTATTTTTTCACGAGGAGCAGATTTAGTTTTTCTTTTAATGTTGTTTAAAGGTAAGTTTTCTTTGATTTGTTTTGACTCGCAATAGTCTTTAATAACTTCGAGAAAAATTTTTCCGTATCTTTTTAACTTCATTCTCCCGATGCCGTGAATTGTAGTCAGAGAATTAGCCTTTTGCGGGAAATAAGAAGCCATTTCTATTAAAGTCCGATCCGGGAAAATTACATACGGCGGAACTCCAATATTGTCGGCAATTGTTTTTCGTTTGTTTTTGAGAAGTGAGAATAACTCATTGTCGTACTCCGGAATAGAGTCTTTTTTAACTTTGTACGAAATCTCGTCAGGTTTTAATCTGCCTTTAACTTTTAAATCGCCCGTCAAAACGCTATTACCCTTTTCCGTAACTTTTAAACTTCCGTAATTATAATCTTTGTTTATAATTCCGATTTGTAAAAACTGTCTTGACAAATTGAGCCACTGTTCCTTAGTAAGGTCTTTTCCTATTCCATACGTTGAAAGTTCGTTATGTCTCTTTTCGATTATCTTTTTAGATTTTGAGCCGCGCAGAATTTCTACGATATGAAGTGTTCCGTAAAATTGTCCGGTTCTAATAATACACGATAAAAACTTCTGTGCATGAATTGTAATATCCTGAAGATTAGCTTCTTCCTTTTCACAGTTGTCGCACATACCGCAATTTTCATGTTCATATTTTTCGCCGAAGTAGTTTAACAGCGGAATTCTACGGCACGTATATGATTCGGCGTAGGCAATAAGTGCATCGAGATGCATTTGGGCAATACGTTTTTCTTTCTCTTCCTTCTGATTGATAAAGTAGTTAATTTTACTGATGTCGCCGTATCCTAAAAGCAAAAGGCAGTGCGCTCTAAGCCCGTCGCGCCCGGCTCTGCCTATTTCCTGATAGTACGATTCGATATTTTTCGGCAAATCGAAGTGAATAACGAACCTGACGTTTGGTTTGTTAATACCCATTCCAAACGCTATTGTCGCAACAATAATTTGTATATCGTCATTAATAAATTTTTCCTGATGTAATTTTCTGTCGGCATCCGATAATCCCGCATGGTAAGGCAAAACGGAAAATCCATAATATTTAAGTTCAACGTAAAGTTCGTCAACCTGCTTACGGCTAAAGCAATAAATAATTCCCGACTGATTTCGATATTGTTTAAGAAAATCAACTGTTTGCTGTAAGGGGTCTGTTTTGGGAACTATTTGAAGAAATAAGTTTTTTCTGTCGAAACCGGCAACAAATTTTTTGGCTTTTTCCAAACGCAAACTTTTAATTATATCTTCCTGTACTCGAGGTGTGGCAGTTGCCGTAAATGCAACCGTAACCGAGCCGGAAAAATTTTGTTTTACTTCTGCAATTGTGCGATATTCCGGTCTGAAATCATGTCCCCATTCCGAAATACAATGTGCCTCGTCAACCGTGATACAGTCAACATTCACCGACGAAAGGAGGCTGAGCGTTTTGGGCATTGTCAGAGTTTCCGGAGCTACATAAAGCAGCTTTACCTCATTATTTCTAATTAACTCGACGTTATCGGCATATTCTTCCGCAGAAAGAGAACTATTCAGGAAAACGGCTTTTACTCCAACCTGAGTAAGCTGCTGAACCTGATCTTTCATCAATGAAATAAGGGGGGAAATTACAATTGTAAGTCCTTTGAAAATTAATGCAGGTATTTGAAAACAAAGGGATTTGCCCCCTCCGGTTGGCATTATTACAAGAGAATCATTTTTGTTAAGTATGGCGTCTATTATCTCTTCCTGCAGCGGACGGAATTCATCAAAGCCAAAAGTCTCTTTTAATATTGATTTCGGATTCAATCGAACTCTCCGTAAGTTTGTTTCACTATCTTTGCGTTTTTGATTTTTTCTTCCAGATTGTAGAACGAAAGAATTTTTTCGATAACAGCTTCCACTTCCGAATCGGGACAAGAGGCTCCGGAAGTTAGAGCGATTTTTATTTCATTTTTTTCCGGTAAAAATATTTTAGATTTAATTCGCCTTTTTTCGGATAACGAATAGTGAAAAATTGTATTTCTATCAATAATTTCTTTAACGTTCCTTATGTAAAAAGTCTTCTGTTTTTCTTCAAGAAGTTCTGTGAGATGCGAAGTGTTTGAACTGTTGTAACCTCCAACTACAATGGCTAAATCAATATTTTCATCCGCAAGTTGTTTAGTAGCGGTTTGATTGTCGTTAGTGGCGTAACACAATGTGTCACGATTATCGGCAAAGTGTTTCTTAAGATTTTCTTCTCCGTATTTTTTTATCATCGTTTCCTTTAGATAATCCGCTATTGCCTGAGTTTCTTCCGCTAACATAGTCGTTTGATTAACTACTCCGATTTTTTGAAGATGAACATTAGGATTAAATCCTTCTGAAAATTTCCCCGCGAATTTTTTGTAAAAAACTGAAACAGGAATTTCATTCAAAATAATTTTAGAGAGAAAACGAGCTTCATCAAGATTTAGGATAATGATTGCCGGAGAGAATTGTTTGGCGTGAGAAAAAGTTGCTCTTGTTTCTTCGTGATTATGTTTACCGTGAATCACAACAGTGTAATTTTTTTTGCCGATAGTCACCGATCGATTCCAAACTTTTTCGACAAACGGACAAGTCGTGTTATATCGCTGCGGATCAACTCCGAGCGAAGTAATCTTCTCTTCTGTTTCAATAGGAGTACCAAATGCGGGTATAATTACAATGTCGTTTTTACTAATTTCCGACCAGGGAATTAGCTGATTGCCAAGTGAATCTTGTATAAAATTAATTCCTTGTTCCTGTAAATCGGAATTTACGTCCGGATTGTGAATCATTTCGCTGAGCATAAAAATTCGCTTGTCAGGGTTTTCATTTAATGCCGTATAAGCTATTTCAATAGCATTCTGAACGCCGTAACAAAACCCGAAATGTCGCGCTAAGTAAAATTTTATTTTACCGAAATCGAGAATCGTAGGGGAAAAATCCTTCTTTCGGGAATCTTCTAATGAACGGTAGCTTTTTATCTTTGAAATTAGATTACTCTTAAAATAATTTGGAATATCAAATTGTTTCATAATTTCCCTTCATAAACAAAGTTAGTTTCAAAAATTAAATTTGCATAAAATTTCATTATATTCACAATCTAAATTTGAGGAAAAAATGGACTTTATTGACAAGTTAAAAGAGATAAAAGAGAAATACGACGAAATTAATGTTCAGTTATCTTCGCCCGAGTTAATGTCGGACCAAAAGAAGTTAATTGAACTGAGCAAAAAAAGAAGCGACTACGAAGATATTGTGAACGCTTACAATGAATATCAGCAAGTTACAAAGGATATTTCCGATAATCAGGAAATAGTGAGTTCCGATGAAGATGAAGATTTTAAGGAATTAGCCCGTGCCGAACTCGAGGAACTTGAAGAAAGAAAACTGCAGCTTGAGGAAGAAATAAAAGTACTGCTGATTCCCAAAGACCCGAATGATGATAGAAATGTTATTGTGGAAATACGTGCCGGTACGGGCGGAGAGGAAGCCGGACTTTTTGCAGCGGATTTATTCAGAATGTACACCAGGTTTACAGAACGAGTCGGGTGGAAGTATGAAATTATTGATCTCAATGAATCCGGCGGAATGGGCGGACTGAAGGAAGTTGTTTTTTCGGTAAACGGAAAAGGGGTTTACGGCGAACTGAAATTTGAAAGCGGAGTGCACCGTGTGCAACGAGTACCGGCGACTGAAGCAAGCGGAAGACTTCATACGTCGGCAGCATCGGTTGCCGTTATGCCTGAAGTTGAAGATGTTCATGTTGAAGTTGACCAGAAAGATTTAAAGATTGACATTTACCGAAGCGGAGGTGCAGGCGGACAAAATGTTAATAAAGTTGAAACAGCCGTTCGGATTACACACTTGCCGACAGGAATAGTTGTTCAGTGCCAGGATGAACGTTCTCAGCTTAAGAACAGACAGAAAGCAATGAAAGTTCTAAAAGCAAGGCTTTACGACTTAAAGCTGCAGGAGCATAATCAAGAGCAAGCGGAAAAAAGAAAATCGATGGTTCGAAGCGGCGATAGAAGTGAAAAAATCAGGACTTATAATTATCCGCAAAATCGCGTTACCGATCACCGTATCGGATTAACTCTTTATAATCTTACCAATATTATGGATGGTGATTTATTTGAAATTATAGAAAAGCTGAAAATTGCCGATAGAACAGAAAGATTGAAAGAAAATATTTAAGCAGATTTGTTTTTTTCGGAAGTATCCTTTATGTCATAAATTTTTGCATGTTTTTCCGGTTTTGCTGTTTTGCTGTTGGTTAAACTTGTATTTGACCAATAGCTGTCCGGGAGAATAATTGAATATGATTCATTTTCGTGCTTGAGTAAATTTAAAAATTTAAGATTTTTTCCATTATAAACTTTTACTCTTATTGTCGTATTAGTTATAAATTCCGTTGATTTGGTTTTCTCTTCAAATTTCTTGTTTTCATTCGAAAATATTGCATCGGAATTTTTTCTTTTTAAAATTGCTTCGAAAGTAAATCCCAAAAGTTTTAAGTCAAACAAAGTGGATTTATTAATTTCATAAAGTTTTTCCAATTCAATCATGTTCCTAACCCCTTCAAATCTGTTACCGAAAAGCTGCCATAATCCCGTTAAACCGGGTTTTGAGTTGAACGAACTTCGGATATAATATTCTTGTTGAGATTCCTTTTTGAGAATTTCAATATCCGATAACATTAACGGGCGTGGTCCTACGAGACTCATATTTCCCCAAAGCACATTGTAAAGCTGAGGTATTTCATCAAATCCGGAGAGTCTTAAAAACTTGGAGAATGGAGAAATATACTTTGCCAGTCTTGGTTTTAGAAAAATTTTGCGCTCCGTTACTGAACTTGGAAGAGTAGGAATTGTTTTGAATTTTAACATTTTAAAACGGAATTTATCAAGCGTTATCCCGCGTTCTTGAATAAACAGGGGAAACTCTTTGAGGTCGATCAGCAAAATCAGAAAAATGATAATTTGGATCGGTAAAGAGACAGCAATAAAAAAAATTGAAAACGATATGTCGAATAATCGTTTCAAAAAAAATACCCCGTAATAAAATTATTAAATAATCTCACCTATTATAAAACAATTATAAAAGTTTTCTTTCGATATTGCAAGCACTTCGTCAACATTTTCCGGCGATACAATTGCTGCTAATCCCACGCCGAGATTAAATACTCTGCGCATTTCTTCATTGGAAATATTGCCGCTATCTTGAATTAATTGAAATAACGGAGGAATTTCCCAAGAATTCCAATCAACTGAAATTTGATATTTTTCGGGAACAACCCTTTTTGTGTTTCCGATTATCCCTCCGCCGGTAATATGCGAAAATACATTGACCAAATTATTGTTGATTAATAATCGAATAACTTTCAAATAAGAGCGATGAATTTTTAATAGTTCTTCGGCAAGAGGTAGTTCTAAATCAGGTGATTTATAATCTAATGTAAATTTGGGAAACAATACTTTTCGTGCAAGTGAGTAACCGTTTGTGTGAAGTCCGTTCGATTCAAATCCTATTAAAGCATCACCATGTTTAACGGAACCGGCATCTAAAATTTGAGATTTATCGACAACTCCCACAATTGTCCCTGAAATGTCGTAATCGTTTTCGTCATACAAACCGGGCATTTCGGCTGTTTCTCCACCGATTAGTGCAACGTTGTTTTCAACACAAGCTTTGGAAAAACCGGAGATTATTTGTTCTGCTTTATCAACGCTTAGTTTTCCGAAAGCCAAATAATCCATAAAAAACAGGGGCATTGCGCCGCCAACGGCAATATCGTTTACACAATGGTTGACTAAGTCTTGTCCGACAGTGTTGTGTTTGTCGGCGGCAATTGCAATTTTTAATTTTGTCCCGACGCCATCAACGCTTGAAACTAACACGGGCTCTTTGTAATCGGAGAACTCGGCTTTGTAAAATGCCCCAAAATGTCCGAGACCGGTTAAAACATTTTTGTTAAAAGTTTTTTTTGCGGTTGATTTAATTCTGCTTATTAATTCTTCTCCGGCTGAAATATCAACACCGGCATTTTTATAGGAATTATTGTTTTCCATTTTTAACTCACAAGGTTAAGAAACAAAAAAAATATGAAAGTGTATAAGACACGCTTTCATGTTATGCGAAACAGTGTAAAAAAAAGAACCGCATTAACTTTTAAAGCATCTCATTCGGAGTGAAAAAATAGTTATTTTTTTATAAATTTACATGTTTAAACAAAAAAAAGAGTGATGATAAGTTCAGAACTGTCAGATAGAGAAAAATCAATCTTGAGATATGTGATTCACCAGTATATTTTAACGGCAAGTCCGGTGGGTTCACGTAATATCTCGAAAAAATACGACCTTGGTCTTTCGCCGGCTACGGTGCGAAATATCATGTCCGACTTGGAAGAACTGGGCTTTCTGGATCATCCTCATACTTCGGCGGGGCGAGTTCCGACGGACAAAGGGTACAGATATTATGTGGATTCGTTGATGCCAACGCCAAAGCTAAAGCGGTCAGAAAAAAATCTGATTAAGAAAAAATTGGATGCTCAAACCGATTCGCCGGAAGAAGTTTTAAAACAAGCCTCATCGGTATTAAGCTTAATCACAAACCAGTTGGCTTGTGTTACTTATCCAAAATTTAGAGATGCGGTACTTAAAAAAATTCAACTTGTGAAACTTTCAACAACTAGGATGCTGATTGTAATCAGTGTAAAATCAGGATTAATCAGAACAATTACGTTGGAAGTAAACACGAAACTGAATAATGAAAGGCTGGATTCCGTGCAGCGGGTATTAAATGAACGCTTATCCGGATTGAGATTTGCAGAAATAAAAAAATCGGCAGCAACGCGTTTGCGAGATACTTCAAAGAGCGAACTCGAACCAATTATCAGGTTGTTTTTAGATTCGTCCGACAAAATTTTTTCGGATATAAACATTGACGAAAAAGCATATATTTCCGGCGCAAAAAATGTATTGAATCAGCCGGAGTTTTACGACCACGATAAATTTGAAAGCGTAATTGAGTTAATCGAAAATAAAGATGTGATAATACATTTTATGGACGAAAGGTTTGGCGATCAAAAGATGTTTACAATCTCTATTGGAAAAGAAGCACAGAATGAAAGATTTGAAGATTACAGTTTGGTAAGTAAAAAATATAAAATCGGTGAGATTACCGGAGCCCTTGGAATCATAGGGCCCAGAAGAATGGAATATTCAAAAACTGTAGCGGCAATTGAGTATATTGCGGAAATGTTATCAAAAGAAATGAAAAAGATTCAATCTTAAATTAGGGGATTTTAAGAAATGGGAAAGCATAAGAACAAGAAAATGAATGATGAAAAAAAGGAAAAGATGAAAAAAGACGAAAAAGAAAAATTAGAAAAAAAAGATATTAATAAAGAAAATTCAAACGAGGAAAACCGAGAAAAACAAGAAACTAAGAGTTTGGAAAAAAAGATTTCAGAATTAGAAGAAGATAAAAAGAGGTTAAGCGATCTTCTTCAAAGAAAAGTTGCCGAGTTTGAAAATTATAAAAGAAGAACCGAAAACGACATCAATAATATTTATAAGTATGCTGCCGAGCCGTTTATCAGAAAGGTGTTGGCGGTGTTTGATGATCTTGGTCGTTCCGTTTCGCACGCAGATGAAAACGGAGGAGATTCAAAATCGTTTTCCGACGGCGTGAAAATGGTTTATGAAAATTTTAAAAAACTCTTGGAAGAAGAAGGTGTTAAGAAAATTGATGCCGTGGGAAAGGAGTTTGATTTTAATTTTCACGAAGCGTTGATGCGTCAGGAATCAGACGAAGTTGAGCCGAATACCGTTTTGCATGAAGTTGAGCCCGGCTATACTTATAAAGATAAAGTATTAAAACATACAAAAGTTATAGTGAGTCAGGAAAAAGAA
>CAZMZM010000005.1:0-18371 GCA_964570865.1 uncultured Melioribacter sp. | reverse complement strand
GAGAATAGTGAAGGATAGTTGAATATGAGCAATAAACGTGATTATTATGAAGTGCTTGGTGTTTCAAAAGATGCGACTAAAGATGAAATAAAAAAAGCATATAGAAAATTGGCAATGAAATATCATCCGGATAAAAATCCGGGAGATAAAGCAGCAGAAGATAAATTTAAGGAAGCTGCCGAAGCTTACGAGGTTTTAAGTAACGACGAAAAACGACAGAGATACGACCGGTTCGGTTTTAACGCTCCGGGCGGCGGCGGACAGGATTTCCATGGTTTTAACGACATCAATGATATTTTTAGTCATTTCTCTGATATTTTCGGCGGCGGCAGAGGCGGAGGAGGGTCTATCTTCGATGATATTTTCGGCGGCGGTTCGGCCTCGGGCGGAAGAAGAACTTCGTCCGGCACGCCCGGCTCCGATTTAAAAGTAACGCTTAAACTTACACTTGAAGAGATTGCAAACGGTACAACAAAAAAAATAAAATTAAAAAGATATAAAACTTGTTCGGCTTGCAGCGGGACCGGAGCAAGGAATGCAAGTGCGTTTCAGACGTGTTCCGTATGCCACGGTACCGGCGAAGTTCGCCAAGTTTCACGCTCAATGTTTGGGCAGTTTGTAAATATTGCTCCGTGCAGTAATTGCGGCGGAACGGGAAAAGTAATTACCGATCCGTGTAATGTTTGCAACGGCGAAGGACGAGTGAAAGTTGAGGAAACAATTAAGGTTACAGTTCCCGCAGGCGTCAGTGACGGTAATTACATGACATTACGCGGACAAGGTAATGCCGGCAAAAACGGCGGGCAGTCGGGAGATATTATTGTTATCTTCAAAGAAATGCCTCATGAGTATTTTACGCGTAACGGAGATGACGTAATTTACGACTTAACGATTAGTTTTCCCGAAGCGGTTTTGGGTACCGAAGTACAAATACCAACATTAACCGGAAAAGCAAAACTTAAAATCGAAGCCGGAATACAACCCGGTAAATTATTAAAAATGCGTCATAAAGGCATTCAGCATCTGAACCGTCATGGCGCCGGAGACCAGTTGGTAAGGATAAATATTTACGTTCCTCAAAAAGTTACGTCGAGAGAAAAAGAGCTGCTTAAAGAATTGCAAAATCAACCCAACATTAAGGTTCCAATGTAGTCGATTGAAGTGAACTTTAAGAAGATTGCACATAAAATCGGTTTTACCGAAAAGGAATTAAAAGTAGTTCTTTTTTTGAGCTTGGCGTTAGTCGTCGGTTTGGTTCTAAGAACTTTGAACTATTATCACGAAAGAAATAATCAAAACTTTGATTATTCTAAGCAAGATTCTCTCTTTTACAGCTATGATTCGCTAAAACAGAAAAAAGATGCAGCATTTATAGAAAAAAAAGTTGATTCTAAACAAGAACTTTTAGATTTTAGTAAAAATAAATCAAAAATAAAAAATGATTCCCGGAAAACGGGAAAAATCATTAATATCAATAAAGCTTCGGCAAAGGAATTTACTCAACTGCCGGGCATAGGTATTAAAACCGCCGAACGGATTATTGCAAAAAGATCCGAGTTAAAAAGGTTTAAATCGGTAAAAGATTTATTGAAAGTTAAAGGAATCGGGAAGAAGAAATTTTCCAAAATAAAAAAGTTTTTAATTATTAAATAAAAAGAGTACTCTCGGAGGATAAAAATGATTCAGAAGAAACAAGAGCCATGGTACATTCATGCAGCTCTTTGGGTTGTAATAATAGTTCTATCGTACGTGTTGATTGAAGTTGCTATTGTTCAACCGAGAGAAATTATGCGTAAGGAAAGATACTTTAAGAAGGAATCAAGAATTAGAATGGATGATATTCGGCAGGCCGAAATACTTTGGCATAATAAAAAAGGATATTTTACAGACAACTTGGATAGTTTGATTGAGTTTATCAAAACCGATTCTACTGTAATCAAAGCAATGACAGGATTTGATACTATAACTAAAAAGTCAACAAACCCCTTTAAGTCATTGGTTTCAACAGGTGAATTTGTTCCTGAATCATTGCTGCATTCCCCCAAATCTTTGCGACCATATTTGCTGCAAGTAGATTCATCAACGGAATATGACACAACCGTCAATCGCTGGGGAAAATTAGTTAAGATTGATACGGTTAAAACCTTTGGTCACCGCTACTATCTTGAAGATAAGGACGGTTACGGAACTATCGGAGACTTGTACAACAACGCTTCGTTGAACACAGCATCTTGGGAATAGTTTAGAGAATGACATTCTTGAAAAACGGAGCCGGATTTTCAATCACCGGCTCCAAAATATTTTTTGCCGAAAAAACATTTGAAGAAAAAAGACTGAAAATCCCTCGCTTCTTTTCAATTGATTTCGCTGACGAAATTACGACCTCAATCTCAGAAGTTAAACTTGCTTCGATACTCGAAGAAGCATTGGAAAAAGACGGAGCGCCGATTAGTAAAGAAATTTCCTTTACATTTCCTTTGGGATTTTATCACAGCTTTTTTTTCCCTGTCGATAAAAAATTGTCACTTGACGAAATTAAAGACCAATCCTTTTGGGAATTGGAACAACTTATACCGACAATCGATTCTTCAAAATATCTCTCGTCATTTTTTATTTCGGAAGTAAGAGGAACAAACTATGCCAACACTTTTGTAATTCCGAAAAACATTATAGAAATAATTCAAAAATTTGCAATCCGGAAAGATGTTTCAATCAAATATATCGATCACCCCGCTATCTCGGCTGCAAATGCGTTTCGTTCCTTAGTCGGCGAAGAGATTAGAGAAAAACCGCTTTTGTATTTTTACTTTGAAGGTAATCAATTTTCCTCTGTTCTTTTGGAAGCGGACGGAATTGTTCGGCTTATCACAAAAACATTTGACAATGATAGTTTATTGTCTTTAATGAAAAATGTTGCCGGAGAATTAAAAGAAATTTCTTCCTCGTCTGAAGATGATTTTGTCTTTGGAAAAGGGGGATTCGTAGAAAATGAGGAAACGGAAAAAGAATTGATTGAAGAATTTAATATCGTTCCCCTTAACTATATCGAACGCTTTACCGAAAACGAAGTAACAATAAAAGAAAGCGAATGTTACGCCCCGATTTTAGGCGCATTTCTGAGAGTAAGGTAAATGAGAATAATCTCGGGCTTTCTGAAAGGAAGAAAAATAAAAGTACCGAATTCAAAACAAGTTCGCCCGACTACCGATAGAAACAGAGAAGCGATTTTTAATTATCTGAATAATATTTTCGATTTTGAAGACGCACTTGTCTGCGATTTGTATGCCGGTACCGGAGCGTTAGGCTTTGAAGCATTAAGTCGTGGAGCGGCTTTTGTGGATTTTGTAGAACAAAATTTTAAGATTTATAAAAACCTGCTTGAAAATGTTGAGTCCTTGGATGTTACCGACTTATGCAAAGTTAATAAAAGTGATGCGGTAAAATTTTCAAAACAAACAACAAAACAATTTGATTTAATAATTGCAGATCCTCCTTTTTTCAGAGATGATGTATATTTGGTATTCCGAAATATTTTTGATAGAAATTTACTGAATGATGATGGATTGCTAATAATTGAAAGATCAATCCAAACGGAAAAAGAAGACGAAAAAGCTTTCGGAGCCAAGCACATCAGACGCTTGGGAGATAGTTTGATTTATCAGTTTTACAAGGAAGAGATTAAATGAAACGAGTAATTTATCCCGGAATGTTTGATCCGGTTACGAACGGACATCTCGACGTAATGAAACGGGCGATGGAACTTTTTGACGAAGTGATAGTTACTGTTGCGCGTAATCCTGCAAAGACCGGACTATTTACTGTGGAAGAAAAAGTAGCTATGATTAAAGAAAGTATTAAGGAATATCCAAATATTTTTGTCGATTCGTTTGACGGATTGACTGTTGAACATGCGGAATCATTGGGCGCAATCGGGATAATACGCGGGTTGCGAGCAATCACCGATTTTGAATACGAATTTCAGATGGCTTTAATGAACAGGAAACTTTCGGCAGATATAAAGACAATATTTGTAATGCCACATGAAAAATATACTTATCTTAATTCAACTATCATTCGTAATCTGGCTATGTTCGGCGGCGATGTAAGTCAGTTTGTTCCACCGATAGTTGAGCAAAAGCTTAAAGAAAAATTTCCGGATCAGTATAAACAGCGCGAGAAAAAATGAATAAAAACAGAAAAGCCGTAATTATTGTTCTCGGCTATTTCACTCTATCATCGTTATATGTGTTGCTGCGTTACGTTTTGTTAAAAAAAGTTGATTTTGGCGGGGAGTTTGTTTTACTTCTGAACAAGGCGGTTGCTTTTACAATTGTTTTTCTTCTTTTTCAAATAGTAGTTGAAAAATACAAAACCAAGGATAAACCGGAAAAAGAATCACATGCAAAATTTTTCGGTACTACCAGCACGGTTTTAATGTTTTTACATGCAATACTTTCAGTGGTTGTTTTTGACAACAAACACCTTCCGGATTTTTTCTCGAATGGTTTCTTGAATGAAACCGGAGATATGACTTTGCTTTGGGGGATTTCAGCGTTATCCGTATTTATGGCAATTTCAATAATAGGAATAACAGCCAAACAAGATAATGCTAAAAGACGGAATGTTTATATGTTGATGTTACTCGGATATGTTTTTTTAATTCTTCATTTGTTCACGCTTGGCGAAATGAATTGGATTAGAATTTCAGATTATTTAAAGTATTCCGTTCCTATTTCACTTATTTCTTTCTTATTGACATTCGCTGCTTTAATTATGAATTTAATTATCAAGAGAAGAAAAATCAAAAACAACAAGCCGAATAAAGTAGATAAAATATTAAAAACTCTCTGATATTAAGATTTAAATATTTTATTATAATAACCGTTAGATGAGAATGCAAATCTACCTAATAATAATTTCTCTTCTTTTCTTATATTTGATGCTTACAAAAAAATTTTAAAGGAATGAATATGCAGGAAGTTAAAACCTCTGCTTTTGACTTTTCAATATTAGAAGATATACCGGAAGTAATGCCGATACTACCCCTTAGGGATAATGTTATTTTCCCTTATATGATTTTCCCTGTTCTTGTGGGAAGAGATAACTCAATAAAGGCGGCAAATGAGGCGATGGAAAAATCACAATTTATTTTTATATCATCTCAGAAAGATGCGTCTATTGAGGAACCGACTAAAGATGATTTTTATCGCGAAGGAACAATCGCCAGAATTATTCAGATTCTTAAGCTGCCTAACGGGTTGCTTAAAATTTTGGTTGACGGTATTTTACACGGAAGGATTAAATCTTTTACCGGAAGGAAAAACTATTTTGAGGGAAAGATTGAGTTTTTTCTCCCTTACGCTCAGGATGAAAAAAAACTACTTGCATTGGACAAACAAGTTTCCACACTTTTTAAGGAATATACGGAAGCAAATAAAACGCTTCCTCCGGAAGTAGAAGTAGCTTATGAAAATATCAAGGAGATTGACAGACGCCTTTACTATGTGGCGGCAAATATTCAACAGTCCGTTGAGATCAAACATGCAATTCTTGAACAGACAGGTCTTGAAAATCAGTATTATGAATTGATTAGGATTCTTCAATCGGAACTTGATATTTTGAGAATGGAGAAGGAGATTGAAGAGAAAGTTCATGAAAACATTTCAAAATCCCAAAGAAGATATATTATTCAGGAGCAAATAAGATTACTGAAGGAAGAACTCGGGGAAGACTTTGACGAACCGGGAGAATTGGAAGAACTAACACAAAAAATTAAAAAAGCTAAAATGCCTAAAGAGGTTGAGGATAAGGCATTTGAAGAACTAAACAAATTGAGACGGATTCCGCCAAGCTCTCCCGAAGCCACTGTTGTTCATAATTACTTGGACTGGCTTGTTAGCATTCCTTGGAAAAAACGCACAAAGGATAATCTGGAAATAGGGAGTGTGGAAAAGATGCTTGACGAAGATCATTTCGGATTGGAAAAACCGAAAGAACGAATTGTCGAGCATATTGCGGTGCTTAATCTGGTGAAGTCAATACGCGGTCAAATCCTTTGTTTGGTAGGACCTCCTGGAGTCGGAAAAACATCTCTCGGCAAATCGATAGCGCGTGCATTGAATCGGAAATTTGTGAGAATAAGTCTGGGCGGAGTAAAGGACGAAGCTGAAATAAGAGGTCACAGAAAAACGTATATTGGTTCGATGCCGGGAAAAATCATTCAATCGATGAAACGAGCCGGAACGGTTAATCCCGTGATTTTATTGGACGAAATCGATAAAATGAGTGCCGATTTTCGCGGCGACCCGACTTCTGCGATGCTTGAGGTGCTTGACCCCGAACAGAATAACACTTTCCAGGATCATTACCTTGAAGTAGATTACGATTTATCGCAAGTTATGTTTATTACAACGGCAAATGTAAGATACAACATTCCCGTACCGCTTCAAGACAGAATGGAAATTATCGAATTACCCGGGTATTTGGAATTTGAAAAAATTGAGATTGCAAAACGTCATATTATTCCTCGTCAAATACAAGCTCACGGTTTGGATAAATTTAAGATAATTATCGGTGATTCCGTAATTAAAAAAATAGTTACGGAATACACTCGTGAAGCGGGAGTAAGAAATCTGGAACGGGAAATTGCTTCGGTTCTACGTAAATCCGCAAAAGAATTGGTGAGAAAAAAAATAAAAAGTTCTACTAAGAAAAAGATTGAAGTTGTAATTGATGAGAAAAAAATTGAGGACTTTCTGGGTGTTCCGAAGTTTAGATCGCACAAAGCCGATAAGAAGGCAAAAATCGGTTCTGTAACCGGATTGGCTTGGACAAGCGTAGGAGGTGAAATCTTAAACGTTGAAGCTACTGTTATGAAAGGGCGTGAGCGATTAACCCTAACCGGACAGTTAGGCGATGTAATGAAAGAATCCGCAATGGCGGCTCTCAGTTATCTCCGTTCGAATGCGAAGGAGTTGAAAATACCTCAGACGGCATTTAAGGATAAAGAAATTCATATTCACTTACCGGAAGGTGCAATACCTAAAGACGGACCTTCCGCCGGCATTACAATGACGATGGCAATGTATTCGGTGCTTACACAAAAATCCGCAAAGAGCGATGTTGCAATGACAGGCGAAATTACTTTGCGAGGCGCGGTGTTGCCCATTGGCGGTCTAAACGAAAAGCTGTTGGCTGCCCGCCGTTACGGAATAAAAACGGTTCTGATACCAAAAGAAAACGAAAGAGATTTAAAAGAGATTAAAGAGCCTGTAAAAGAAGGACTAAAAATTATTCCGGTCGAGGAAATCAAAGAAGCTTTGCCGATAGTTTTCGGCAAAAATTGGAAGCAGACTAAGAAGAAAACAAAAAAATGAAAGTAACAAATTTTTTAATTTTATTTTTTCTGTCATTAACTTTTACCTATTCCCAAGGTGTACGGCCGATTAGGGACAGAGTAGGTTTTTGCTGGACAAAACATGAGATTAAGGAAGTTGTTTCGTTTCTTGAAAAGGATTCTTCCGAATATAAAAATCTCTCTGCGGAAAATCTAATTGCGGCAATTTCTCCGCATGACGATTATCTTTACGCCGGAAGAGTATATTACCCGCTTTATAAAATACTTCGTACGAAAGAAGTAGTGATATTCGGAGTTACTCACGGGACGGTAAGGCGTGCCGTGAATGACCCGAAGGGAGTTTTGATTTCGGATAATTTCAGCAGTTGGCAGGGACCCTTGGGAGATGTGAAAATTTCCCCGTTGCGCGAAAGAATTAAAGAGGGACTTAATCCGGATGAAATTTTAATCAGTAACAAAGCACATACAATCGAACATTCTATTGAAGCCCTTATTCCGTTTTTGCAATATTTTAATCCCGAAGTTAAGATAACACCCGTAATGGTTACTAATATCGGTTTTGATAAAATGGAAAAAGTAAGCGATAAGCTGGTTGATATTATCTCAAAGTATATTAGGGATAAAAAACTCGTTTTGGGGAAAGACATCTTTTTCTTAATTTCAAATGACGCCAATCATTACGGAAAAGATTTTGATAATGCCCCTTTTGGGCTTGATAGAAAAGGGCATGAGAAGGCGACTTTAAGAGACAGGGAAATAATAAAAAATTATATTGAAAAGAAAATCGACAAGGATGATCTTTTTAAGTTAACAAAAGAGATTTGGCCCGATAATGATAAGGTTATTCCGCTCTGGTGCGGACGTTACCCGATTGTATTCGGGCTAATGACGGTTAGTAAAATTGCAAAAGGTTACGGAAAAAACATTTACGGTAAGTTGTTCAAATATTCCGATTCCCGCAGCGAGTGGGTTTTGCCAATTAAGAATACTAACTTGGGAACAACAGCTCCTGTTTCGTACGAACATTGGTGCGGATTTTTTTCCGCAGGGTTTTATCTTACAAAATGAAAAAAGCAGAAATAAATATAATCGGCAACGAAAACGAAATTTACAAGACAATGCTTAAACAAGTTGAAGCATTGCTTTCGGATGACAATCCGGTTATTACGAATCTTTCAAACTTAGCTGCATTTATTAAACAGAGCTTAAACAAAGTAAGTTGGGCCGGATTTTATTTGGCAAGCGACCAAGTTCTTTACTTAGGACCTTTTCAGGGTGAAGTGGCTTGTGAAATTATTAACTTTGGAGACGGAGTTTGCGGAACAGCAGCATCAACAAATAAAACTATTGTTGTTGATAATGTTCATCAATTTGAAGGACACATTGCGTGCGATGCTAAAACAAACTCTGAAATAGTTGTCCCGATAATTTTAGAAGAAAAAGTTTTTGGCGTTTTAGATTTGGATAGTTACGGTTTGTCTGCATTTTCTGAAAGAGATAAATTTTATTTGGAAAAGATAATTGAGTTATTAAAAAAGATTATTACATTACATAAGTTTAATTTGACGTGAAAAGGTTATGGGATTTAGAGTAACAGCATTGAAGTGGCGTCCGCAGCTTTTCAGTGAAGTTGTAGGACAAGAGCATATTACGAAAACATTACGAAACGCTATTAACAACAATAGAATAGCGCACGCATTTATTTTTGCGGGACCTCGCGGAATAGGTAAAACAACAACCGCTCGAATTTTTGCAAAAGCACTCAATTGTGAAAATCCGATTGATGGAGAACCTTGCAACGAATGCAAGATGTGCAAGGCGTTTAATAATCAGCAAACCGTTGATATTATTGAGATTGACGGCGCATCGAATCGCAGAATTGACGAAATCCGCACACTTCGTGAATCGGTTAAATATGCTCCGGCTGTTGGTAAGTATAAGGTTTATATTATTGATGAAGTTCACATGCTTACCAACGAATCATTTAACGCATTTTTAAAAACTCTTGAAGAACCTCCCGAACATACTGTTTTTATTTTTGCCACAACAGATGTTCATAAAGTTCCGCTCACAATTTTATCACGTTGTCAGCGATTTGATTTTAGAAGAATTGAGTTGGACGTAATAAAAAAACAGCTTAAGAAAATTGCTGATGAAGAAGGTATTAACATTGATGATGAGAGTCTTACGTTAATTGCCCGCAAAAGCGACGGCGCTTTGAGAGATGCAGAAAGTTTATTTGACCAGGTTGTTTCCTTTTCCGGTAACGAGATAAAGGTTGCAGATGTTTCCTCGATGTTTAATTTAATTAGCGATGAAGTCTTTTTCGAAATATCGGACGCAGTTTTGAGTAAGGATTTTTCAACATCGTTTTACATTACAAAAAAGGTTTATGAAAACGGTTGGAACTTTATCGATTTAATTAACGGACTATTGGAGCATTTTAGAAATATAATGACGGTTGTTGTTACGCAAAGCGATGAACTTCTTGAAACTTCAGAATCTTTTAAGGAGCGTTACTTAAAGTATTCGGATACTTTTAGTGAAGGGGATTTGCTGAGAATATTATCCTTTCTGGGGAATTTAAGAAATGAAATTAAGACGGCTCAGAATCAAAAATTAACGATTGAGATTGCCTTAAGTCAACTGATTGGATTTGAAAAATCGGAGACAATAACAAACCTAATTGAAAAACTAAACTCCGGTAATTTCAGCGGTAATCCGAAGAACTCTTCTTTTGAAGAGATAAAAAAAAAAATAAAAGATAAAAAAACCGCTTATACAAACCCTGTTTCCGCTCCCCAAAAGGTAACCGATGTTGTTACGGATGTTCCGGAGAAAGAGGTTGAACCTCCAATCGCTTCCGGTTCTGTTTCATTAGATAAAATTAAAACGGGCTGGCAGACATTTTTAAATAAGCTTCAGGAAATTAATTTCAGAGTTGCAACAAATTTAGTCGATTCTTCTCCTAAAACATTAAACGGGAACATCCTGACAATCGAGCTTTCACCGGAAGTTGAAGCCGGCTCTTTGAGAGGAAAAACCGATAATTGTGCTCAAATGCTAAATGATTATTTTGGAACACAATTTAAAGTTAAGGTTGCTGACAATATGAATAAAAAAGTAAAAACAGAGAAGAAAGAAGAATCTCCTTTAGTAAAAGCAATTATTGATGAGCTGGGAGGCAAGGAGATTAAATAAAGAATAAATAATCTTAATTATTTTTGAATTAACTTGAATTTTTAACTGAAAAAAGATAAGTTAAAAAGAAAAACAGAGGGGGTTTATGTTTTCAAAAGTTATTTCTGCCGCCACTTTCGGGATAGATGCCTACATCGTTGATGTTGAAACACACTACGAAAAACAATTGCCTTCGTTTACAATAGTCGGGTTGCCTGATAATGCCGTCAAGGAGAGCCGTGAACGTGTGAATGCGGCAATTAAAAACTCAGGGTACAAATTTCCGATTAAGAAAATTACTGTGAACTTAGCTCCGGCCGATATGCGTAAAGAAGGAAGTGCATTTGATTTACCGATTGCCGTAGGGATAATTGCGGCAACGGGTGAAATTAGTCCCTATTATTTACAGAACTCAATGTTGCTCGGCGAACTTTCTCTTGACGGAACATTACGTAAAATTAAGGGTGCTTTACCGATTGCCGTCGAAGCAAAGAGAGCCGGCGTAAAACATCTTCTGCTTCCCAAAGATTCCGCCGAAGAGGCTGCGATAGTTGATGATATTGAAGTTTACGGATTTAGTACTTTAGCTGAAGTTGTCAGGTTTTTGAACGGCGAAAGTGAGATTAATAAAACTACGGTAAACAGAGAAAAATTATTTAAGCATATTAATAATTATCTGTTGGATTTTGCAGATGTAAAGGGACAAGAAAATGTAAAACGCGCATTGGAAATAGCTGCTGCAGGCGGGCACAATATTTTGATGATCGGACCTCCCGGTTCAGGAAAAACAATGCTCGCAAAACGATTACCATCTATTTTGCCTCCGCTCACTTTTGAAGAGGCGCTTGAAGCTACTAAAATTTATTCTGTTGCAGGCGTTTTGGATGATTCGCATTCCCTAATAACCGAAAGACAATTCCGCAGTCCACATCATACGGTTTCGGATGCTGCGCTGATTGGCGGAGGTTCGTATCCGCGACCGGGAGAAGTTTCATTTGCGCATCATGGCGTTCTGTTTCTGGATGAGTTTCCCGAGTTTAAGAAAAATGTTTTGGAAGTATTAAGACAGCCGATGGAAGACCGACGTGTTACAATCAGTCGTTCGAAGATGTCGGTTGAGTTTCCCGCAAATTTTATGCTTGCCGCTGCAATGAATCCCTGTCCGTGCGGTTATTTAACCGATCCTGATCATGAGTGCACATGCAGTGTAAATTCAATTCAACGATATATGGGGAAAATATCCGGTCCGTTAGTTGACAGAATCGATATACAAATTGAAGTTCCCGCTATTAAATATAAGGAGCTATCGAGCGAAGCAAGAGAAGAAGGCTCGGATAAGATTCGTGAAAGAGTAATGGAAGCAAGAGAGATACAAACCAATCGGTTCAAGAATTTAGCGACAATTCATAAAAATGCCGATATGGAAACACACGAAATAAGAGAATACTGCAAACTGGATGATGCCGGAAAAGATCTTCTGAAAATGGCAATAACCAAGCTGGGACTTTCTGCAAGGGCTTATGACAGAATTCTGAAAGTAAGCCGGACAATTGCCGATGTAGAAAAAAGTGAAAATATTCAGGCGCAGCATGTTGGCGAAGCAATTCAGTATCGAAGTTTGGATCGCGAACTTTGGAGAAGATAAAATATTACTCGAATATTATGATTTTCTAAACATATCCCCAAACCGGAATTAATCGAAAATATCAGTCGGTCGGTAGCCGGAACTTCGTTTATTAACTTCTTTAAGATATCTAAATAAATAAGATTTTAAAAAAGGGAAACAATCTTGAAAAAAATATCAAGAATAGATATATTAGAAATGAAATATTATTTATTAAGGTAAAAGAATGAGCGAAGAAAAAAAGACAATAGAAAATGTTACAAATTCAGAATATAAATGGGGATTTGTCAGCAATATTGAAGAAGACGCTTTTCCCAAAGGGTTAAATGAAGATGTAGTACGGAAAATTTCAGAAATTAAAGGGGAACCGGACTGGCTTTTGGAATGGCGGTTGAAAGCCTACAAGCATTGGTTAACCTTAAAAGAACCTAAATGGCCCAAGGTGAAATATAAAAGTCCTGATTTTCAGGATATTCGATATTTTTCCGCACCAAAACAAAAGCCAAAGCTAAACAGCCTTGATGAAGTTGATCCCGAATTATTGGATACTTTTGAAAAACTCGGCATTCCTCTTGAAGAGCAGAAAGTTCTTGCAAATGTTGCCGTTGATGCCGTGTTTGATTCTGTATCGGTAGCGACAACATTTAAGGAAACTTTGAAAGAAAAAGGTGTTATTTTCGGTTCCATTTCAGAAGCGGTAAAAGAGCATCCCGATTTGGTAAAAAAATATTTGGGTTCTGTTGTTCCTTATACGGATAACTTTTATGCGGCTCTTAACGCCGCTGTTTTCAGCGACGGCTCTTTTGTATATATTCCGAAAGGTGTTCGTTGCCCGATGGAGCTATCTACTTACTTTAGAATTAATGCATCGGAAACAGGCCAGTTTGAAAGAACATTGATTGTTGCTGACGAAGGAGGCTACGTAAGTTACCTTGAAGGCTGTACCGCCCCGCAGCGTGATGAAAATCAGCTTCATGCCGCTGTTGTTGAGCTTGTTGCTTTGGATAATGCCGAGATCAAGTATTCCACGGTTCAAAACTGGTATCCCGGCGACAAAGACGGAAAAGGCGGAATATATAATTTTGTAACAAAACGCGGTTTGTGCGAAACAAATGCTAAAATTTCATGGACTCAGGTTGAAACCGGCTCTGCCGTAACTTGGAAATATCCAAGCTGCGTATTGAAAGGGGATAATTCTGTCGGCGAGTTTTACTCAATCGCCGTAACTAATAATTATCAGCAGGCGGATACCGGAACAAAGATGATTCATATCGGAAAAAATACTCGAAGTACAATTGTCTCAAAGGGTATTTCGGCGGGATTCAGCGATAACAGTTATCGCGGTCTTGTGAAAGTGCATAAAAGTGCGGAAGGCGCTCGTAACTTTTCACAATGCGATTCCATGCTGATGGGAGATAAATGCGGTGCTCACACTTTTCCGTATATCGAGGTTGATAATAACAACTCAACGGTTGAGCATGAGGCAACCACTTCAAAAGTAAGCGACGATCAGATTTTTTATCTCAATCAACGCGGTATTTCACCGGAAGATGCGGTTAATATGATTGTGAACGGTTTCTGTAAAGAAGTTTTCAGAGTACTGCCGATGGAGTTTGCCGTAGAAGCTCAGAAACTGCTTGAAATAAGTTTGGAAGGTAGTGTCGGTTAAAGTTTAATTACTCAAAACCGGAAAAATGTTTGTTCTAAAAAAGATTAAGATTTAACGAAAAGGAAAAAATAATGATTACAATTAAAAATTTACATGCTAATGTTGAAGGTAATGAAATCTTAAAAGGATTGGATTTACAGGTTAATGCCGGCGAGGTACATGCTATTATGGGCCCTAACGGTTCCGGAAAAAGTACATTGGCAAATATATTGGCGGGGAACGAAGCTTATACCGTTACCGAAGGAGAGATTATTTTTAACGGAAAAAATTTACTCGATTTTTCCCCTGAAGATAGAGCCCGCGAAGGAATTTTTCTCGCATTTCAATATCCTGTTGAAATACCGGGAGTTACGAACTCCACATTCTTAAAAACGGCGATTGATTCTATACGTAAATACCGGAATGAACCTGAAATAAGCGCCAAGGAATTTCTTGCAAGAATACGCGAAAAAGCCGCTTTGCTTGAAATGGACAGCAAGTTGATTAGTCGTGCCGTTAACGAAGGATTTTCGGGCGGAGAGAAAAAGCGGAATGAAATTTTACAGCTGTTGATGCTTGATCCCAAACTTGCGGTTCTTGACGAAACGGATTCCGGATTGGATATTGATGCTTTGAAAATAGTCTCGAAAGGGGTTAATCATTTCCGCTCACCCGAGAATGCAACAATTCTGGTTACACATTATCAGCGATTACTTGATTACATTGTTCCTGATTATGTTCACGTTCTTTACAATGGAAAAATTATTAAATCGGGAACAAAGGAATTAGCCTTGGAATTGGAAGAAAAAGGCTATGATTGGTTAAAAAACGATGAAGTTACTGCATAGCGAGGAAAATGATGAATAATGAATATGAAACAAATATAAAGTTTGCCGGACTTCATCCACAATGGGAAAAGGAAATGAACAGCGGTCTCAATCTCCTTTTTGCCGATGAAAGATTAAAAGCGCTTGAAGAACTTAAAACTCTTCGTTTTCCTACTATCAAAGATGAAGATTGGCGTTTCACAAATGTTAAACCGTTGTTAAATACGGATTTTAAACCGGCGGTAAAAAAAGAAAACAGCATTGTTGCCAAGAAAGATTTTATTAACAAATACCTTTTTGAAGATTTTGATTATGATCTTCTCGTTTTTGAAAACGGGTTTATCAACGATAACTATACAAAAATCGGGGATTTGCCGGAAGGAACATTTATCGGTGCTTTAAGTGAAGCTGCAAAGATAATGCCTGAAGTTGTTTCCCGATATTTTAATAAATCGGATAAAGTACAAGACGCATTTGAAGTGTTAAACAAAGCTTTTGTTTCCGACGGACTTTTTGTTTATGTCCCGAAAAACAAAGTACTTCCCCGTCCTCTCCAAGTTTTACAGATTGCAGGCGGAAAAGATAAACTAATGGTTTCGCCTCGCAATATGGTTGTAGCCGAAGAAAATTCCGAAGCTACCGTAATTGTCAGTTATTCCGGAGTAAGTGAATCCGAATATTTTAATAATTCGGTTACCGAATTATTCGCAAAAGAAAGTTCCCGTTTAAGTTATGTTGAAATTCAATCCGAAGGTAAAAATGCATTTCAGGTTGGAGGCACTTTTGTTGAGCTGAATGACAATGCGGTGTTTAATCACTTTGAATTTACTTTAAGCGGAAAGTTTGTTCGAAACAATCTTCGAGCAAAACTGAACGGAGAGAATATTGAGTCGCATTTCTACGGCTTTTATATTGGAAAAGAAATGCAGCATATTGATAATCACACGTTTATTGATCACGCAAAACCGAATTGCTTCAGTAATGAAATATATAAAGGAATTTTAGAGGATAAATCCAAAGCTGTTTTCGGCGGAAGAATTTTAGTGGATAAAGATTCGCAAAAGACAAATGCGTTTCAGTCGAATAAAACAATACTTCTTTCGGACGATGCGAGAATTGACACAAAGCCTCAGCTGGAAATTTATGCGGATGATGTTAAGTGTACTCACGGTGCAACCGTCGGGCAGCTTGACACCGAAGCCCTTTTCTATATTATGTCCCGCGGAATCTCAAAAAAAGAAGCTCGTGCCATGCTGATAAAAGCATTTGCCAACGAAGTACTGGAACCGATTAAAATTGAAGCTTTGAAAAATAATTTAACCGAAAGGATTTTTACCGCGCTGGGCGGTTAAATTTTATCGAATAATTTCGGAAAAACGAAATGGAACAGACTGAAACAGAATTTGAACTAAATATTAATCTTTTAAGAAAAGATTTCCCGTTGTTAGCCGATACTATGAATGGTAAGCCGTTAGTTTATTTTGATAACGGAGCGACAACTCAGAAGCCTAAAGTTGTAATGGACAGAATAGCGGAATATTACAAACATGAAAATGCAAATGTGCATCGAGGAGTTTACACCCTGAGCGCTATTGCAACTGATGAATATGAAAAAGCAAGGGAAACCGTCCGCCGTTTTTTGAATGCGAAAAGCGCCGCTGAGATAATATTTACAAAGGGTACAACCGAATCAATTAACCTTGCCGCAACAATACTTTGCCGGAGCGGAAAACTGAAAGATGGTGATGAGGTAATTGTTTCAGAGATGGAACATCATGCCAATATTGTTCCTTGGCAAATAAGTTGCGGTGATAAAAAAATTATTCTCAAAGTGCTACCGTTTGACGAAAACGGCGAATTAAGATTAGATGAGCTGGATAAATTAATTTCTTCCAAAACCAAAATGATTTCTGTTGTTCATGTTTCAAATACCTTGGGAAGCATAAACGACGTTCGCCGGATTATTGATTTTGCCAAGACCAAAAATATTCTGACTCTTGTTGACGGGGCGCAGGCGGTCTCGCACCTTAAAATAGATGTACAAAAATTAGGATGTGATTTCTATACATTTTCCGGACATAAAATTTTTGCGCCGACCGGAGTAGGCGTTCTGTACGGGAAAGAAGATTTGTTAAACGAGCTTTCTCCATATCAGGGCGGAGGCGAAATGATTGATAAAGTAACTTTTGAAAAGACTACATTTAACCGCTTGCCGTATAAGTTTGAAGCGGGAACGCCAAACATTTCAGGCGTTCTCGGATTAGCCGCAGCACTTAATTATTTTACGGCTCTTAATCTGCAGCACATTTCCGATTACGAAGAAAAACTTACGGAATATGCGCTGAATGAGTTCTCGAAAAGGAAGGACGTAAAACTTTTGGGGCGTGCCGACAAACGGGTTCCTGTATTTTCATTTGTGGTCGATGGCGTTCATCACTATGATATCGGAACACTTTTGGACACAAAAGGAATTGCCTCAAGGACAGGACATCATTGCACGCAGCCGACAATGGACCATTTTGGGGTGAGCGGAACCACAAGAATTTCTCTTTCGTTCTACAATACAATTGAAGAGTTAGAAATATTTTTTAATCAGTTAGATAAAATCATAAAAATGCTAAAATAGGATAGTATGGAAAACATCGATAAAAAAAAGATTGAACAGGATGTGATTGAAGAATTAAAAGCAATTTACGATCCTGAAATTCCGGTAAACATTTTTGATTTGGGAATGATATATGAAATAAACGTTGATGACGACGGGATTGTTTATGTTAAAATGACGTTAACCGCTCCCAACTGTCCCGTAGCCGAAACTTTGCCGATGCAAGTTAAAGAGCGTTTAATGGCTTTGCCGTCTCTGCGAGGAGTTTCGTTGGAACTGGTTTGGGACCCGCCGTGGAATATAGATATGATGAGTGACGAAGCTAAATTATTGTTGGGGTATATGTGAAATTTAGTTCAGCCGAAGAATATGGAATGCGCTGTTTAATGAATTTTGCCGACGCTTTTAATTCGGGAAAAACACTTACTATTCCCGAAATAAGCAAAAAGGAAAAAATTCCCGAGCATACAGTTGCAAAAATTTTGCGTGAATTACGAATCGGAGGATTTTTAGTCAGCGAGCGAGGACACACCGGCGGCTATTCACTTTCCCGCCCGCCTGATGATATATTAATTGCGGATGTACTCCATTCACTCGGAGGTAAACTTTACGAGGTGGATATGTGCAGCAAATTTGCGGGTTATAATGAAACATGCATTCATAACAGAAACTGTAAAATAAGAAATCTGTGGGAAATTTTACAAAAAGCTGTTGATTCCGCCCTTGCGGGAATTACTTTAAAAGACTTAGCCGGAAATAGTATTAAGTCCCGAAATAAAATTGATATGGATTTATAGAATTGGTTTTGTCCGATTTTTACCTTTAAAGATTTTGATTTGACTTTCCACACTTTCTCCCAATATTCGGCTGTATCGGAAAAAGAGAAAAAAGTGTCATTGCGAGCGAACGAAGTGAGCGCGGCAATCTACCGATTTGTAAAAAAAGAAAAAACTGTCAATACACACGACACAAAATATTGCACATCGCAACATTCGTCGATATCGTAAAGAAAGAAAAAAAGTTGTCATTGCGAGTGAACGAAGTGAGCGCGGCAATCTACCGGTTTGTAAAAGAGAGAAAAAACTGTCAATACACACGACACAAAATATTGCACATCGCAACATTCGTCG
>CAZMZM010000004.1:38904-73391 GCA_964570865.1 uncultured Melioribacter sp. | reverse complement strand
TTTTGAATTATTGTATCTTAAATTAGTGGCTTAAATTTATGTTTGTTTTTATGGGTGCAGATCAATTAGTAAAAATTTGACAGATTACTTTCCTGCAGTTGTCGGGCTTCGCAATGAGGGGTTATTAACTGTCTTTCCGAATACGAGTAGTACAGGACTTAACTAAACTTTTTATTTATTTCCACTTTAAAAATTTCGATAAAGATTAAACAGCAATCTTCAAGAAGATAAAAATGAAATTATTGAATTTTATCTCAATAAAAGGTTTTTCCGATTAAGGAAAGATTTTACTTTTCAATCATTGACAAATGATACATAATGTATTAAGTTTCGTTTTTCTAAAAAAAAGAATTTGGCATGCTTACAGAATTCGGAAAAATTTTAATATTTATGGTAATTGCTGCGGCATTTGTTCCAATAGGACTTTTAACAGCAAAATTAATCAGACCTTCAAGACCCACAAAAGAAAAAAATGTTATTTACGAATGCGGGGAAGAAACCGTCGGCTCGCCGTGGGTAAAATTCAATATCCGTTTTTATGTCGTAGCATTAATCTTCATCATCTTTGACGTTGAAGTGGTTTTACTTTTTCCGTGGGCTTTAGCCTATAAAAATTTTGGTGTCCCGGGATTTTTAATAGGAATAATCTTCTTGATTATTCTGGTATTGGGTATGGCTTACGAATGGCGTAAAGGCGATTTGGATTGGGACAGACCAAAACCTCAGATTCCTAACTTAAGTAACGATTCTGCCGGTTTTGACGAAAAAAAATAGCATTAACATTTTATTTTACTAAACAGAATATATTATGGGATTATTAGATAAAGAATTTACAGACAGTAATATAATTATTACAAAATCGGAAGATTTACTGAATTGGGCAAGATTATCTTCCCTTTGGCAGCTTACTTTCGGATTAGCTTGCTGCGCAATCGAAATGATGGCGACATCGGCATCACATTACGATTTTGACCGTTTCGGCGTTATTCCTCGTCCCTCTCCAAGGCAGGCTGATGTTATTATTGTTTCCGGAACAGTTACGCTTAAAATGGCAAGCAGAATTAAACGTTTATACGAGCAGATGCCGGATCCGAAATATGTAATTTCGATGGGAAGTTGTTCCAACAGCGGCGGACCTTATTGGCAGTACGGCTATCATGTATTAAAAGGTGTCGATAGGATTATTCCGGTTGATGTTTACGTTCCGGGATGTCCTCCTCGTCCGGAAGCCTTACTTGAAGGTTTGCTTAAGTTACAAGAAAAAATCAGACATGAAAAATTAGCGAAACAAACAGTATGAAAACACCCGAAGAAGTTTATAATATCTTAAAAAATGAATTTGGCGAAGAAGTTATTTTATCTTACGATAACTCTTTACCGGTCGATCCTATTATTTCCGTTGACCCGTTAAAAATTAACGTGGTCGGAAAATTTTTGCGCGATAACGACGAACTCCTTTTCGATTCTCTGATGGTTTTATCGGGAGTTGATGATTTTAACGCAAAAAAAGTTAAAGATGAAGATGGCAATATTAAGGAAGAAGGAAGAACTCTTTCGGTTTATTACCATCTGCACAGTATAAAATTAGATCACAAAGTTGTAATTAAAGTTTCCACTCCAATCGAAGAGCCGAAGGTTGAATCGGTTGAACATGTTTGGAGAACAGCCGATTGGCACGAAAGAGAAGCATACGACATGTATGGAATTATTTTCTTAAACCATCATGATTTAAGAAGAATTTTAATGCCTGATGATTGGGGCGACCGCTGGCCTTTAAGAAAAGACTACGAAGATCCCGAATATTATAACGGCATGAAAGTTCCTTATTAATAAAGGTATTGATGTGGCATTAAAGACTGAAGAATTAGTATTAAATATGGGACCTCAGCACCCTTCTACACACGGTGTGCTGAGATTATTAGTTGAACTCAACGGAGAGTTGGTTGTTGACGTAAAACCTATTATCGGTTATTTGCATCGCTGTTTCGAAAAACATTGCGAAGCATTAACTTATAATCAAATTGTGCCTTATACGGACAGGTTGGATTATCTGGCTTCGATGTCAAATAATTTGGCGTACGTTATCGGCGTTGAAAAATTAATGGGTATTCAAGTTCCGGAAAGAGTGGAATATATTAGAGTAATTATGGCGGAACTCCAAAGGATTGCATCTCATACGGTTGCTCTCGGTACTTACGGACTTGATATCGGCGCATTTACTCCGTTCCTTTATTTATTCCGTGATCGTGAGAAAATCCTTGATATTTTTGAAGCTACTTGCGGTGCAAGACTACTTTACAACTACATTTGGGTTGGCGGGCTTTCTCACGATATTCCCGACGAATTTGTTCCGATGGTTAAAAAGTTTATTAAGGAATTCCGTCCGACGGTAGTTGAACTTAATGAGTTGCTCACGTTCAATAAAATATTTGTTGAACGTACCGCCAATGTCGGCGTATTGCCTGCCGAAACGGCTATCAATTATGGTATTACCGGACCAAGTTTAAGAGGTTCCGGCGTAAAGTGGGATATTCGTAAAGATGATCCTTATTCAATTTACGACAGATTTGATTTCGATATTCCGGTAGGCGAAGGAAAAGTCGGCACGGTCGGAGATTCTTGGGACAGATATTGGGTTCGCGTACTTGAATTGGAACAGAGTTTAAGAATCATTGAACAAGCTATTGATAATATTCCTGACGGCGATGTTCATGAAGCTGTACCGAAACGCGTAAAAGCACCCAAAGGAAACGTTTACGTAAGAGCTGAAAACCCGAAAGGAGAATTAGGATATTTTATTATTAGCGACGGCAAAAACAATCCGTTCAGAGTTAAAGTTCGTCCTCCTTCCTTCGTTAACCTTTCGGTTCTCGGAGAGTTGAGCAAAGGACACCTCGTGGCTGATTTAATAGCCATTTTAGGAAGTTTAGACATTGTACTTGGAGAAATAGACAGATAATGTACGATTTATTAACTAATTTACTAGGTAATCAAGTATTAGGATATATCATCGGTGCATCTTTACCTTTGATTTTTATTCTGATATTTGTTCTTTTCGCGGTCTATCTCGAAAGGAAAGTTTCTGCTCATATGCAGGATAGGCTTGGCCCTATGCGTGTCGGCTGGCATGGAATTATTCAAACATTAGCCGATATGTTAAAACTGTTGCAGAAGGAAGATATTGTTCCGGACGGGGCAGACAGAAAGTTGTTTAATCTTGCACCGTTCCTTACTTTTTTAGGAACTTACGCCGCATTTGCCGCTATTCCGTTCACTGCCGATTATGTTGGCAGTTCAACCGCTATCGGAATTTTTTACATCACTGCGGTTTCCGGTTTGATAGTTGCCGGTCTTTTACTTGCGGGATGGGCTTCGGACAATAAATATTCGCTCTACGGCGCTATGCGTACTGCAGCACAAATTGTAAGCTACGAAATTCCGACTGCCATAGCAATCCTTACTATGGTAATGGTATCGGGCACTTTAAGTTTGATGAAAATAAGTGAAATGCAGACAGCCCATTTTTGGAATTGGTGGATTTTAGGCGGTCCGGAAACCGGAATAGTTAAATTTTTACTGATTCCCTTTATGATTATCGGATTTTTGATCTATTTCATAAGTTCACTTGCAGAAGTTAACAGAACTCCTTTTGACTTACCCGAAGCCGAATCGGAACTTGTTTCCGGTTATCATACGGAGTACTCGGGGATGAAATTTGCGTTTTTCTTTTTAGCGGAATATGCAAATATGTTTGCCGTTGCGGCAATTGCTTCAACATTATTCTTTGGCGGTTACCATTCCCCCGTCGGCTATCTCGGTAACTCATTGGGAGCGCATTGGCTTATTCCCATTGAACAACTCTTTTGGTTTACAATGAAAGGTGTGTTCCTGGTTTTCGTACAGATGTGGTTAAGATGGACGTTACCCCGCGTGCGCGTGGATCAGTTGATGGTTATTTGCTGGAAATATTTAATACCTTATGCCGTAGCCAATCTGATTATAGTCGGAATTATTACATTATTATAGTTGAATAAGGAAAAATGAAAAAATACTTAAAAAATACATGGGAAGCTCTTTGGACGATATTTATCGGAATGAAAGTTACTTGGAAACATCTTTTTATTCCTGCGGTTACTATTCAATATCCCGATGAACACAGACCTATTCCCGACAGAGCGAGAAACAGACTTTATGTTAATATTGACGATTGTATCGGATGTATGCAATGCCAGCGCGCTTGTCCGGTTGATTGTATCGATATTAAAACCGTTAAAGCTACTCCGGAGGACGATTTGGGATTGACATCCAAAGGGACAAAAAAAGCTCTCTGGGTAACGCAATTCAATATTGATTTTGCCAAATGTATGTATTGCCAATTATGCGTCTTCCCTTGCCCGACGGAATGTATTAATATGACAAAAGTTTATGAATTTTCAGAGTTTGAAAGAGAAAATCTTTTATACAATTTTTCCGGACTTTCTTTGTCCGAAATAAAGGAAAAAGAAGAAAATTACAAAACTTTCATGGAAAAGAAAGCCGCCGAAAAAGCGGCAAAGGCAAAAGCCGCCGCCGAAGCAAAAGCTAAACAAGACGCGGAAAATAATGATAATAAACCTTCTTCAGAAGAAAATAAAAGTTAAGAGATGGAATTGTACGATATAATATTTTATTTATTGGCTGTGTTAATTGTGATTTCCGCTTTTATTGTTGTGGGATCCAAAAACATAGTATATTCGGCTTATGCCCTTTTATTCACATTTTTGGGCGTTTCCGGTATTTACATCTTGCTCGGTTCCGATTTTATCGGCGTTACTCAATTAATGGTATATGTCGGCGGAATTTTAGTATTATTACTTTTTGGTATTATGCTTACCAATAGAGTTTACAGCGTAGAAATTAAAACGGCGTCTTCCTACATTATTCCGTCTATTACTATTGTTGGAATTTTTGCCGCTTTCTTATTATTTGTTATGTCTGAAACTAATTGGAATGTTGCCGACCCGACTTTCCCGGAAACAACAGTATTCGTTTTGGGAAAAACGTTATTGACACAGTATTCAATCATTTTTGAAATTCTTGCCATTGTGCTGTTAATTGCTTTAATCGGCGCAGCCACTATTGCAAGAAGTGATAACAAGGAGAGGTAAAAATTGGCTCATGTAGGATTAACACATTTTCTTTTTTTGAGCGCAATTTTATTTTCGCTCGGAATTTATGCCATTGTTGTCAGAAAAAATGCGATTATGATTATGATGGGAATTGAGCTTGTTCTTAATTCCGCAAATATTAATTTTGTTGCCTTTTCACACTTTGGTAATTATGGTATCAGCGGTCAGATAATTGCACTCTTTGTAATAGTATTAGCCGCTGCCGAAGCTGCTGTTGCTTTGGCTATTGTACTTAATTTATTTAAAACGTATTCACATATTAATGTTGACGAAGTTAATAAACTTAAAGAATAGGAAATTATGCCTGGTTCTAATTTAATTACATTGTCGTTGATAATACTGTTTTTGCCGCTAATCGGATTTATTACGGTATTATTATTCGGGAAAAGATTTTCAAAGTTGTACAATTTTGAAATAGGTATCCTTTCTGCGAATTTGCTGCTGACACTTTATGTTGCTTATGAAAAACTTTTTGTTTTTGCCAATCAAAAAATCCAAATGGATGCAACATGGTTTAGTCTCGGTAATATTTCCGGAATCGGACAACTTAATATCGATCTTGGGATTGAGATAACCAACGTAACCGTATTAATGTTATTTGTTGTTAATTTAATTAGTTTCTTAGTTCACGTATATTCCACGGAATATATGCACGGCGATTCGCGTTTTTCGCGCTACTACTCCTATTTGGGAATTTTTACATTTTCAATGTTGGGTATTGTTCTGACAGATAACTTTTTAATGTTGTATATATTTTGGGAATTGGTAGGACTTTCATCCTACCTGCTCATTGGATTTTGGTACGAGAAAGATTCCGCAGCCAATGCAGGTAAAAAGGCTTTTCTCGTAAACAGAGTAGGCGATATGGGAATGTGGCTCGGTATTTTGATTTTATTCACTAATTACCACACATTTAAATTTGATACAATTTTTGCACAGATTGGGTTAGGACACATTCCGTTCGGCAGCGAAGCATGGCTAACGGCAGCCGGAATATTATTATTCATGGGAGCGGTCGGTAAATCGGCTCAATTCCCACTTCACGTTTGGCTTCCGGATGCTATGGAAGGCCCGACTCCGGTTAGTGCATTAATACATGCCGCAACAATGGTTGCCGCAGGCGTTTACATGCTTACCAAGATTTTTGTAATGCTCTCTGCGGATGCATTAATGGTTATTGCCTTAGTCGGTGCATTCACTTCATTCCTCGCCGCAAGCATCGCCATCACTCAAAACGATATTAAAAAAGTTTTGGCTTACTCAACTGTAAGTCAGTTAGGATATATGGTAATGGCTGTAGGCGTCGGCGCTTACACATTTGCATTTTTTCATTTGGTTACACACGCATTTTTCAAAGCGCTCTTATTCTTAGGTTCAGGTTCGGTTATTCATGCAATGCACCATGAACAGGACATGCGTCAGATGGGTGGTTTACGGAAAAAAATGCCTATTACTTATTACACATTTTTGACTGCTACACTCGCTATTTCCGGTATTCCGTTATTTTCCGGTTTCCTCAGTAAAGACGGTTTACTTGCGGGAACTTATGCGTTCGGGTTGCTTACCGGGAATTGGACGATCGCAATCTTCGGTTTTGTCGTTGCGTTTATGACCGCCTTCTACATGTTCCGTCTGGTAATTATGACTTTCCACGGTGAACCCCGCAATCAGAAGAAATATGACCATGCGCACGAAACACCGAAAGCGATGACTATTCCGCTTATCACATTGGCAGTCCTCTCAATTTGGATTTGGTACACACCCAATCCGTTTAATCCCGAAGCAGGATGGTTTTACAACAAGATGGAATTACACAACACTGTCGTACCGCAGAATATGCGTTTTAACTTCATGAAAACCGAAGCTCCGGAACATGAAGCAATTACGGCAAATGAAGCCGCCGAAAGTAACGAGATTGAAGGACAAAAATCTCCGGAAATAACAGAGACAAGAGTAATGCACTCCGAGATGTACGAACATGCAATGCACCAGGCACATCTCCCTACTATGATTTGGTCTATACTACTCGCCGGTTTGGGAATTTTATTTGCGTACGTAATTTATCAGTGGAAAAAATTATCCCCCGAAAAAATGGCTGATATGTGGCCTTGGTTGTATAAATTCTCTCTCAACAAATGGTATGTCGATGAGTTTTACGATAAAACGTTTATAGGAGGTACGCTTGAAGGAAGCCGCTGGCTTTCTATATTCGATAACAAAGTAGTTGACGGAATCGTAAACGGAGCAGCCACTTTTACAAGAGGCACTGCAATAGTAAGCGGTTGGTTCGACACTTATATTGTTGACGGATTGGTTAATTTTACGGCATTTTTCAGCGGCGTATTAGGATTTGGGTTTAAGAAAATTCAAAACGGTAATGTACAGAATTACGTTCTCGTAGTTATATTATCACTAATTCTTTTATTCATAGTATTTTTACCATTTTTTTAATTGTTTGAAATAATAAAAATAGGACTTATATAGAATGAGTTTTCCGATTTTAACATTGATTACATTTATCCCGGTAGCGGGAATGGTTGCAATTCTTTTCATGCGAAAAGGACAAGATAATGTCGTCAGATATACGGCGCTTGCAGCAACCGCACTTCAGTTGGTTTTGGCAACAATCATGCTCTTTGCTTTTGATTTTAGCAAAGCAGGCATTCTTGATGCTTCTACATTTCAATTTGTAGAGAAAGCTCGCTGGATTACCATTCCTAATGTCTCGTGGATTGGAACTATTAAAATTGACTACTTCCTTGGAGTTGACGGGTTAAGCATTCTGATGGTATTTTTGACTGCTTTTGTTTCCTTTATCGCTACCCTTTCTTCATGGAATATTACCAAAATGGTAAAAGGTTATTTTATTATGTTCCTTTTACTCGATACCGGAATGATGGGAGTTTTTGTAGCGTTAGATTTCTTCCTTTTTTACGTATTCTGGGAAATCATGCTTCTTCCCATGTACTTCCTCATCGGTATTTGGGGCGGTCCTCGTAAGGAATATGCAGCTATTAAGTTCTTTATTTATACTTTGTTCGGATCAATTTTTATTTTACTCACAATGATTGCACTTTACTTCAGCGCAACAGAAACAGTAAACGGAGTTCAGCTGCACACATTTAATTTAATTGAACTTACTAAGGCTTCAGCATATTCGGCAACGGGAATACTCTCCCCGCAAAATCCGAATAATTGGCGCTTAATTGCTTACATCTTCCTCTTTGTCGGATTTGCAATTAAAATACCGATGTTTCCGTTCCACACTTGGTTACCGGATGCTCACGTTGAAGCTCCTACTCCGATAAGTGTTATTCTTGCCGGCGTACTTCTGAAAATGGGTACTTATGGAATTTTAAGAATTAGTTTCCCGATCTTCCCTGAAATTACCAGAGAATTGGCTTGGTATATCGGATTGTTTGGAGTAATTAATATCATATACGGCGCTTTGGTCGCTTTAGCTCAAAAAGATTTCAAGAAACTTATCGCCTATTCGTCTATTTCCCACATGGGATACGTTTTACTCGGTATGGCTACGCTTTCGGTAACCGGTATAACCGGCGCCATATTCCAGATGTTCAATCACGGTACTATTACGGCAATGTTATTCCTTAGTGTCGGCGTTATTTACGATAGAGCGCACACAAGAGGTATTTACGAATTTGGGGGATTGGCAAACAAATTACCTGTTTACACCGGATTTGTTACGGTTGCCTTCTTTGCCGCAATCGGACTTCCCGGATTAAGCGGATTTATTTCCGAATCACTCGTTTTCTTGGGAGGTTTCGGTTCCACCGTAACCAGAACTCTTACCATCATTGGTTTATTGGGAATTTTACTTGGCGCAGCTTATATGTTGTGGACATTACAACGAATATTCTTCGGTAAGTTTAATGAAAAATGGAGTTTCATGGAAGACTTGACTCCGAGAGAATATCTTATGTTTATTCCGCTGACAATAGTAATTCTCTATCTTGGTGTTCAGCCGGGAACAGCAATTGAGTTTATGAATACATCTGTTAAGACTTTTGTTCATTTTCTTAACACTGCACCATTTTAGAACGAATTTAGGATATTGACATAAATTATGAGTTTAACAAATTTTATCGATTCGCTTGGCATGATTAAGCCGGAGATTGCTATTGCAATTACCCTTGTGGTAGTTCTGATTTTCGATTTAATCTTTAAGGAAAAGAAAACAATAATTCCTTATATCGGTATTGCGGGATTAGTAGTAACATTTTTACTGTTAGTAGCGCAATTCGGTCAAACAGCTGCAGCATTCTTTACTCGGCCCGGTTCAACTATAGGATTATTTGCCCTTGACCCGTTCAGTACGTTTATTAAAATGATTATTGTCGTTTCATCTGTTGTAGTAATCTTAATGTCGATTTCGTCAGATGAAATTAAATCGGTAACGGCACGTTCCGGCGAGTATTACACATTAATGTTTGGTATGATTTTAGGAATGATGTTCCTCTCTTCTGCCACGGATTTTATCTTAATTTATGTCTCCGTTGAGTTAATGTCGCTTTCTTCATATGTTTTAGCCGGATTTTTAAAATTGCAAAAACGCCCGTCGGAATCATCATTAAAGTATATGATTTACGGTTCGGTTTCTTCCGGAATTATGTTGTTTGGTATTTCTCTGATATACGGACTTTACGGCACTACAAATCTGCATGCAATTGCTGCTGCGGGTAATATTCAAGGATTTGAATTTATTACAATGACAATCGCCTCAATTCTGGTGTTTGTTGGAATTGGTTACAAGATTTCCGCCGTACCGTTTCATTTCTGGACTCCTGACGTTTACGAAGGCGCTCCCTTACCAATTACCGCTTACCTTTCTGTGGCAAGTAAAGCAGCCGGTTTTGCATTCATGGTACGAGTAATTCAATTGGGATTTGTTTCAAGCGTTGATAGTCACGGTTTTTGGACATTAATTTCAGGAGTTGATTGGAGAACATTTATTATCTTAATTGCAATCCTTACAATGTCTGTTGGTAACTTGGTAGCACTTTGGCAGGATAATTTAAAACGGCTTCTTGCATATTCGAGTATTGCACATGCAGGATACCTCATTGCAGCATTTGCCGCATTCTCCAATGAATCGCTCTTGGCTATTTTAGTTTATTTCGTATTTTATTTATTGATGAACCTTGGCGCTTTCTACACCGTAATGGTTGTTCGCAATAAAATCGGGAGCGAAGATATTAATGATTATGACGGCTTAGGAAAAACCAGTCCGCTGATTGGAGTTGTATTTGGAATATTCTTATTTTCGTTGTCAGGCGTTCCGCCCTTTGCAGGTTTTATCGGCAAACTTTATATTTTTATAGCGTTGGTTGATGCTAAACTTATTGCTCTCGCAGTAATCGGTTTACTGAACGCAACATTGTCGGTTTATTATTATATGCGGATTATGAAACATATGTATTTCAATAAACCGAATGAAATGACTCCAAAAATAGATGCTCCGATTTTTGACAAAACAATGTTGCTGATATTGGCAATTCCGACTTTATTGTTCGGTATCTTTTTCCAAACAATAGTTGATTTGGCTCAGCAGTCAATTCATTTGCTGGGACTTTAATAATTAACATGAAGTTTTTTAACCGGAGAATTCGATGAATCATCTTCAAGAATTAATAAATAATAAGTCTAACTTTTTCAAATATATGTCAAACACATTTCCTGTTTATTACAAATCGAACATCTTCTTAAGAGATGTGCAATTTGCAATAAAAAACTATTTCGATTCGAAAAAGATTAAGTTATCATATACCGAATTAGAAAATTTAAGTAAGGAGCTAATGGCAGACTTGGTTAAAAATAATGAGGCTTCCCCGCTCGTCGAAAACCAATCGTGGGTGTTCCTTCTTAAATTAGATTAAACTTTCAGTCCGGTTTAATGCCGGACTTTTTTATTATCTTGCCCCTACTTCTCTTCTATAATTTCATCTAATAAAATCATAGAAATACTCGATATTTCCGACATTACTCCGTTTGAGATACTTAATCATCCGTTAAAACCCGGCTTTTCAAAATGGCAGATTTCACTCTATGTTAAGGAAAAATTTACCATTGAGATTACAAAAAAAAAGAGCGATTGAATAATCGCTCTTAAAAATATTTTCTATTGCAAGTAACTATCTATTTCAACAACATCATCTTCTTTGTTATTGACTTCGCTTTCCCGTTAAATGAAGCGGTAAGGCGATAGAAATAAATTCCGGATGTAATTGTTTTTGATACATTTGAACTTGCATCAAACATAATATTATGCTCACCTACATTTTGTATCCCGTTAACCAATGTTGCAACCTCATTGCCGAGTATATCAAAAACCTTGAGAGTAACAAAACTCTCATTCGGTAGAACATAACTTATATTAGTAGTGGGATTGAACGGGTTTGGATAATTTTGATTAAGCTTAAAACTTCTAACTTCCGTCGATTCGTCATCAACTCCAACGGCAGGATTATTTGCAAATGTAGCTAATGAGTTTGCAATTACGGTTTTGCCATTAACGGATTTAACATTATTAACTCTCACTATATACATCGAATCGGGGAAATTTTGTGTGCAAGTAAGTTCAACTTTTTTATTGTCGCCATCAAAACCTACTTCTGCGGAATTAATTGCCACGTTGGAATTAAACAATTCATAATTATTTGCGTCGCTTCCGGTTGAAGGATCGACATCTTCGGTAAACTCTACAACAAATTTATAAGGGGCAACGGTTTTTGCTGTTACGACAATAAATGAATCGGGATTGTAAAATCTGTCAGCAAATTCCGGATGATCAATATATGGATTTTTATTATGCTGGAAACTATAAATTACTCTGTTTCTTCTACGTTCAAAATCGTCCGGCGGATCTTCACGATTCCATCTTAGTAAAGTTGAAAGCTTTCCGAACTTTGGCGTGTAAGTTTGTGTTCCGGTATAGTCCACGAGAATTAATTCGAGTGAACTTGGAGCCGAGTAACGTGTAACCATGTAAAACATTATTCTCGCTACATCTCCTTTTACTGCGGGGCGCGGCTCCCAAGATGTTGAAGTATAATGACATTCCGTCGGTACGGTTCCTCCATCAAAATATTGCTGCCCGCCATCATCAAAATCCTTTGTGCCTCGCGCAGAGTTAGTAGAAATATCACATGCTTTAAGGTGGTTACAATCAGTATAAGCCGTATCGCCACTGCTGGGAAAACCGTGCGATTTTGCCCAAACATGTTCCCTGTTCCACCCGCTTCCGCCTGCATATTCCTGAGGCCCGTTAACAGAAAAGCCGGTATAAATTAAAACAACATTATCCGGATTATTTGGATCTCTATCAGCTACGGTTAATATGTTCCAAACATCGGTTGAACCGGACGAATAAGGAAAGCGTATGTGCCCCTTAATCATATTGTGAAGTGTGGATTTTAGCTGCTCGCCAAAAAGTCCGTCGGTAACGGAATAATCGTACTGAGCTTTAACAGTACCGCTTGCAAACAAGATGCCGATAAATAGCATCAGAATAACTTTTTTCATCATCTTCCTTAATAATAATTAAACATAATATTTCAACACTTTTATATTTGTGATATAGGACAAAATCAATGAGTGCGAATGAAATAAATAAAAAATTCAACTTACAAGATGTTAAGAATTTATCAATTTATCAAAATAAAAAATGCCGACAATTTTTGCCGGCATCCTAAATAAAATATTAAGCCGGAATTATTCGTCAAAAATATTTAGCTCGTGTGTCATTTTTTCTAATGCCAATAACTTATCCCAATAATGGTTCGTATGCTTTTGAACATCTTCCAGCACACGTTTATTCTCATCTTTGAAAAGGTGACGGAAACGTCCTTGTGGGCGCATGCATTCCTCAACAGGAACAAACTTTTGCGGGAAATAATTTATTGTAAACTGCTGATGTTCCACTTCAAACAAAGGATACATTTTTGATTCGACTGCAAGACGCGAAACCGAAATAGATTGTGCCGGATCAATTTTATGTCCCGGAGGGCATGGTCCGTCAACCATTAAAAATCTAAATCCTTCCATTTCCTTTGCCTTTTTTATTTTACGGCGATAATCTTCCATAAACGCCAACGAAGCTGTCGCAGCATAAGGAATATTGTGAGCGGCTATTATTCCCATTAAATCTTTAGGCCAAGTCTTTTTATAATTTGACTGAGGATTAGTTGTCGTTACCGCTCCGTAAGGTGTTGCGGTGCTCGTCTGAATACCGGTATTCATGTAAGCTCCGTTATTATTAACTAGGTAAATCATGTTCTCGCCTCTTGACGCCGCTCCCGATAGGGATTGAAAACCTATATCAAAGGTTCCGCCGTCACCGGCAAGGATTACAACGTTTGCATCCTTTTTTCCTTGTCTGTCCAGAGCATGTCTAATTCCGGTAGCGGTAGCAGGTGCTGCGGCAAATACGGTGTGAACAATACTCCCTTTTATCTCATTTAAAGGATATGGTCCCGCAATAATCGAAAAACAGGAAGCGGGGACAACATAAACAGTGTTTTCTCCGAGAATGCTTGAAAGATGCCTTACTAACAAAGACCATCCGCAGCCGCGGCAACTTAATCCGCCGGAAAAAACTTTTTCATCTTTTATTAAAAAATCCATTGCTGGTTGCATAATTTTCTCCACTATTGTTTTACTCTACATCAATCCAAGTAACATCTTTCGGATTATTTTTTATTCTGTAAATTATTTTTTCGATTGTTACAGGAGGAACATCTTTTCCGCCGTGACCGGTAAATGCGTCATAAATCGGATTGCTTCTTTCGCGGTAAAACGCCCTTTCCATTTCCTGCTTGATAGCACCGACTTTATCGCCGACAAAATTACGCTCAATCGTAACAAACGGAACATCATTCGATAAATCTTTAACAGCTTCCAAAACAGAATTTTTAGGAAACGGGTGGAACAATCGTAGTTTTAATAATCCTACATCGGGATGATTACGAATAACCCCGCGCGCTGTTGTTGTAATACTTGAAATTGTAACAAGAACCATCTTTGTTTGCGGTCCGATATTTACGGCTTCAACTGCTCGATAATCCCTTCCGAAATGCTTCCCGAATTTTTCGCCTACTTCGTTAGCCAAGTCTTCAACCTTTAATAAATCCACCCAATACTCATAATTAAACTTTCCGTAATGCTCCGGTTGAACAAGCCCGCCAACAGCTTTAGGATTTGTAACGTCAATTTCGTAAGGTTTACTTTTCTTGGGAGGTAAAAACTCATCCACCAAGGATTGGTCGGGGACCCAAACGTTTTCACTTGTATGGCTTTGATAGAAAGCGTCAAGTACAACAAACACCGGTAAATCAAGCGTCTCGGCAATTATATAGGCTTGGATAACCGTATCTAAAACTTCCTGCGAACTTTCTCCGTAGAATTGCACCCAACCGGTATCACGCTGCGCAAGAGAATCTGTTTGATCCGACCAAATATTCCAAGGGATTGAAGGACGCCCTACGTTGCAGACTACCATCGGCAAACGATAATGCGCAATTGCATGTAGCACTTCATGCGCGTAAAAAAGTCCTTGTCCTGCAGTTGCGGTAAAAACTCTTTCACCCGTCAAAGCTGCTCCCATTGCGGCAGCAAACACAGAATGTTCGCTATCCATATTTACATACTCGGCATCCAATTCCCCGCGTCCTACTTTATCCGATAAATCTTCTACAATTGTTGTTTGGGGAGTAATAGGGTAAGCCGGAATAAATCCAATACGGCAAAGTTTTGCAGCTTCGGATGCGGCAAAATTACCTTTCATTATTCTCTGTTCGTGACGAGGATAAGTGTTGAAACTAACTTTCTCTTCGGTTTTCATCTCTTTTATTTTCTCAGTCATAAACCACCTCTTTCAAATTAAACGTCATTGCAGAACACGGGCATTCCTGAACACAAATTCCACACCCTTTACAATAATCATAATCGATGCGCAAACGTCCGTCGTCATCCAAATGAATAGCGGCATCAGGACAGTAATTATAGCAGTTTCCGCAACTAAAACATTCGCCGCAATGCATACAACGGGAAGTTTCTTTTACAATTTCTTCCTCTTTCAATCCATCTACTACTTCTTCAAAATTGCCGTAAAAATCGATATCATGTTTTACAACATTATTGATTCTCGGCGTTGGCATGTAGTAAGTAAAGTTAATATCTACCGGCATTACAACTGTCGGATGATTTTCTTCATGACTGTAAGGAAGTGAACGGAAGAAAGCGTGAACTTCATCGGATACTTTATTTCCGCTTCCGATAGCTTCCGTTACGGTTCCGCCCCAAGCCATATCTCCGGCGCAAAATACCGGGATATTCGTGTCAGCATCTATTTTACCTTGTTCAACCGGAATTTTATTACCGTCAAACACAAATTCGTCAAAACGCTGTCCGATTGCTGCAATAACTTTATTGACATTAATCGTATATTCTGAGTCTTCAACAGGTACCGGTTTTCTTCTTCCTGATTCGTCAGGTTCGCCCAGTTTCATTTTAATCATCGAAAGAGTAAACTCGTTATCACTTCCGGTTAATGCAACAGGAGTAGTTAAGAATTCAATCTTTACTCCTTCTGCAATTGCTTCGTCAACTTCGTGAGCAATAGCAGGCATTTCGTTTGAAGTTCTTCGATAGTAGATTGTTGGAACAGCTCCGAGGCGCAGCGCGGTTCTTGCAACATCAATTGCAGTATTTCCGCCCCCTATTATTGCAACCGTGTCTCCTTTCTCAATTCCGTGATTGTTGCCGTTAAGTTTGAAGTCGTAAAGAAATTTGATTCCGTCTAACAATAAATCTTCGTTGGCAATATTCATCTTACTCCCTATATGGGAACCAACTGAAACAATAGCCGCAGAAAATTCATTTTCCAAATCTTTAACTTTAACTCTTTTGTTTGTAATAATTTTAACGCCTTCTTCTTCAATTCTTTTAATTTCATCATCGAGCGCTTCGTCAGGTAATCTGAATTTCGGAATACCTGTTCTCATCATTCCGCCTGCCAGAGGAGCAGCTTCAAATACGGTAACATCGTAACCTCTGCGTCGCAATTGTAAAGCGGCTGTAAGTCCGGCGGGTCCTCCTCCGATAACGGCAATTTTTTCTTCATATTGAATCGACGATTTTTTAGGAGTTGTATTTTTAAATCTGTCGCCTAAAAATCTCTCCACTGCGCCAATATTTACTCCTTCATCCAAATCATTCCTGTTACAAGCTTCTTCGCAAAAATGGGGGCAAACTCTTCCGCACACCGCAGGGAACGGATTATGTTTGTAAATAACTTCCACAGCTTCTTCAAACTTACCTTCACCCGAAAGTTTAATAAATTCGCGAACATCTGTTCCTGCCGGACAATTGGAGGAACAAGGCGCTATTTTGGTTTCGTACTCCGGAGTTAAAACTCTCCAGTTGCCTGTTTTGTTCAAAGACATCGGCTGAAACCAATACGGCTCCTTATATTTTTCTATTTCCGGTTCGCCGACTGCTTTTAAAATATTTTCATCAATATCAACTTTTTCTATTTCAGTCGTATTGAGGAAATAGTGCAATTTTAAATCTGATTTGTCAAGACCGACAATACTGTTAAATGCAATTTCGGATGCCTCGGCATTTGCCTCGGGTTTAACAGGTACGTTTTTGCCTACAACAATTTTTGCAATATCAATATCCGCATCAATTAATTTCATGATTGCGCCAATCATCGCCGCATTAACAATTGGAAGAGATTTACTGCCCAAACCTTTTTCCAATGAAATTTTAGTAGCCGGTACGGTAAAAACACTTTCAAGTTCTTTCTTAAAGTTTTCGAGCGGGCGTTCCGTATTTAATAAAACCGAACCCCCTTCTCTAAGTCCGTCAAAAACCGGAACTTGCTCGAGTAAAGATTCATCAAAAACTACTATTAAATGCGGGTTGTAAACATTGCTGCGGTTCAGGATTTCACCTTTTGCAACTCTAAGAAAAGCTTGTATCGGCGCTCCGGTTCGTTCAACTCCAAATGCAGGAAACGACTGAACATGGTAATCGCCAAGTTGACTGAAAATTTTAGCAAGAATTTCGAACGCAGTTACCATACCTTGTCCGCCTCTTGCGTGTCCTCTGATTTCTAACATAGTATCTTCTCCGATATAATCAAAACGTTAAACTATGATTTCGTTAAATGATTGCCTAAAGCCAATAAAATCAATGCTTTCAGCAATTTTAAGCTAACAATATTGAAGTAACCTTATATAAAGATATTTTAATATTATTATAATTTAAGATAAGAATTTTGCTTCAAAAATTAAAGCGAAAAGCAGAAGAGAATTTATTTTAGCGAAACGAAGTTTCGGCTACTCCCGATTGCAGAAATAATATACCGGCATTTGATGAATTGATAATCATAAATCGATTCTCGTTTATTTAATGGAATACAAAAGATGGAGTAACAAGTCGGAAGTATTTTACAATTCAAAGATTCAATTTTTTTTCTTTGTTGTTGTGATTGTTATTTCAATTTAACATCTTTGTAACTTTGCAGAACCAATAAAAGGAACTTATGAACTCGACAAACCAAACCCCTGCCGTAACTACATGGCGCTTTCCGAAAGATTTTTGGATTGCCAATTTCATGGAACTTCTCGAAAGAGCCGCATATTACGGTTTCTTTATTGTTCTTACACTTTACCTAACCGATATTGTCGGTTTTACCGATATTCAAACCGGTTTCATTGCAGGAATTTTTTATGGAACGCTTTACTTATTGCCTCCGTTTGTCGGCGCTTATGTTGACAAAATAGGCTTTAAAAAAGGATTAATAATTGCATTTTCATTACTTACAATCGGTTATTTTCTGCTTGGCGTTTATCACGGAAAACTTGCCGTAATCGGATTTTTAATTATTCTGCTTGTCGGTGCATCGTTCATCAAGCCTCTTATTACCGGAACAGTGGCAAAAACAACCGATAAAGAAAATCGCGCTCGCGGTTATTCCCTTTTTTATTGGATTGTTAATATCGGTGCTTTCGGAGGAAAAACTGTTGTACCATACATCAGACAAGGAATAGGATTAGAGTACGTAAACTTTTTTTCATCCGCAATGGCTTTGTTTGCCCTAATTTTTGCAATCGTAGTTTACAAAGAACCCGATACAACCTATGAAAGCAAAACTATCCAAGATTCCTTTCGTGCGCTTAAAGCGATTTTTATGATGCCCCGCCTTTGGACATTAACATTAATAATTACAGGATTTTGGCTTATTCAAGGACAGCTTTATGCCACCATGCCTAAATATGTAATCAGATTATTGGGTGAAAGCGCAAAACCGGAATGGCTGGCAAATGTAAATCCCCTCGTAGTTGTAATTTTTGTTGTTTTTATTACACAACTTACACGTAAACTTCGTGCAATTGATACGATGATTATCGGTATGTTTATTATGCCTATTTCCGCTTTTGCAATGTCAATGAGTCAACCTACCGGTACAGGCGTTATTTCAATTTTCGGTGTAAATCTGCCTCAATTAACTTTCATGATGATTTTAGGAATTGCAATTCAAGGTTTAGCCGAGTGTTTCATTTCCCCTCGTTATCTTGAGTATTTTTCACTCCAAGCTCCAAAAGGGGACGAAGGTTTGTACTTAGGATTTAGCCATCTTCATTCTTTCTTATCGGCAATTTTAGGTTTCAGTCTCTCGGGATTTCTTTTAGATAAATACTGTCCCGACCCCAGAACGCTACCTGCGGGCATTACTGAAGCACAGAAAATGGCTTACTATGCTGACGCTCATTACATCTGGTACTATTTTGTGGCAATTGCCCTTGTAGCCGCTGTAGCTCTTATTATTTATAAAATAATAACAGATAGAATCGACAGAAAACTTAATAATAATAAAGCTGCAGCCTGATGGGAATTAAACCGCTAAAGAGGTTCGGACAGAATTACTTGAACGATAAAAACACTATCGAAAAGATAATTAACAGGTTTTCTCCTGACATTAATGATTCTGTTATTGAAATTGGACCCGGCCAAGGGGCGCTAACCGGAAAACTTGAAGGAAAAGTAAAAAACTATTCGGCTGTGGAAATTGATAATCGGGTAATTGAAAAACTACAAAAAGAGTTTCCAAAGGTAAAATTTTTTAATCGGGACTTTCTTAAAATTAACTTTAGTGATTTCGGGTTACCACTTCCAATCAGAATTATCGGCAATATCCCTTACAACATTACCGCACCGATTATTTTCAAATTAATAGAGAACCATTCATTTTTCAGTGATGCAATGATAATGGTTCAATACGAGGTTGCACAGCGGCTTACCGCTAAACCAAAAACCAAACAATACGGTATTTTATCCGTTATCTTAAATTACTTTGCAGATGTTCAGTTGGAGTTTAAGATTTCTCCAAACGTATTTTATCCCAAACCAAATGTCGATTCTGCAATTATTTCGATTAAATTTAAAAATCCCGATATAAAAGTAATTGACGAGAAACAATTTATTAAACTTGTTAAAAACGCCTTCACGACAAGAAGAAAAACTCTTAAGAATTCTTTAAAAAATAGTATATTTATAAGTTATTTAAAAAATGATTCGCCTATCGATTTATCGAAAAGAGCTGAAGAATTAACGGTTACGGATTACGTAAATTTGTCAAATTACATCAGTGAGAAAAATGCCGGGAACTAATCCTCAAACAACAATTAAACACGTTATTCAACTTGATCCAGAGTTGATTGACAACATCGAACACCTTGTTGATATTAAAGCAAGTCAATCTCTCAACAACATTTTTCTCGACATTCACCCGGCAGACATTGCAGAAATAATTAACCATTTACCTTTCGAGAAAGGACTTTATCTTTTCAATCTTCTCGATAACGAAACTGCCGGCGATGTTCTAACCGAAGTTGACGAAAACATCCGTGAAAAATTTCTTGAGGTATTAGGAACTAAACAAATCACTGAGATTGTTGACGAGCTTGAAACCGACGATGCTACCGATATTATTGCGGACTTGCCGGAAGATGTTGCACAGACGGTTCTGGAAAATATCGATAAGGAAGATTCCGAAGATGTAAGGGAACTTCTGAAATATGCCGAAGATACTGCCGGCGGTATCATGTCCAGCGATTTCGTATTTGTTTACGAAGATCAAACGATTAACGATGCAATTGACAAAGTGAGAGAAAACTCAGATGAGTTTGAGCATATTTATCATGTTTATGTTTTATCGAGAGATGAAAAATTAATCGGTTTTGTCCTCTTAAAATCCCTTTTGATATTCTCCCGTCATTCTTCAATTAAGGATGCTGTCGAAGAAGACTTAATCTACGTATATCCCGAAACCGACCAGGAAGAAGTTGCTCGTGTAATGGAAAAATACGACCTTGTTGCAATCCCTGTTGTTGATCGAAATATGAAGATGCTCGGTAGAATTACGATTGATGATATTGTGGATGTAATCCATGAAGAAGCTTCGGAAGATATTCAAAAAATAGCCGGTGTAACCGATGACGAAGAAGCCAGTGATTCGATTTTTTCTATTTCCAAAAGCCGTTTGCCTTGGCTGTTTGTTTCCCTTTTCGGTGAGCTGATTAGTGCCATGATTCTCTCTCATTTTCACGCTTCACTTCAACAACTTATTATTGCAAGTTTTTTCATTCCGATTATTATGGCGCTTGGCGGAAGTTCCGGTAACCAGGCGGCAATTATTACCGTACGCGCTATCAGTACAGGCCATTTTTGGCCTAGCCAAACATTAAAAAAACTATTGAAGGAATTTGGAGTGGCAAACTTAAACGCCGTGGCTCTCGGTACAGTTCTTCTGTTGGCATCTATGTTATTTTTCGACACTAACCTTAAATTTGCCCTTCTCCTTGCCGTTACTTTGTTGATAGTATTAAACTTCGCCACAATTATAGGTGCCGCAATTCCTATCTTTTTAAACAAAGTAAAAATTGACCCCGCAATTGCAACCGGTCCGTTTGTGGCTACAATGAACGATATTTTCGGATTACTCATTTACTTATCTTTGGTAACATTCTTTTTCCATTAATATCATGCGTAAGTTCAAAGAAATCTTATTCAATTTATCAGCTACAAATTTAACTGTAATCTTATTTCTACAGTTTATTAATCTAATTTCAATAATCTATTTTCTCAGAATACCAAATTGGGAAATTATTGTTTTAACAAATATCGCCATCACTCTTTTTGTAATTTACATTTCGGAAAAAGTAAAAAAGGATGGTTCCAATATTTATATATTTACAAATTACTTTTATCTTATAATATTGATAATGGTAATTTTTAAGGAATTATTTTTTATTGTTGATCCGATAAACGGCGTTATTTACGATAAATATCTATTACTTGCCGACCAAGCAATGTTCGGCGGAAATCCGGCGGATTTTCTCTACAAATTTTCAAACAAGATTTTGACCGAACTTCTACAGCTTGCATATGTAAGTTACTATTTTCTTCCGATTATTTTAGGTTACGAGCTATACAAGAAAAAAGAAACTCTTAAGTTGGAATATCTGATGTTCTTGATCATTTTTGGATTTTTTCTTTCATATTTGGGATATTTATGTTTTCCGGCTGTCGGACCAAGATTTACGATTTACAACTTTGCCAATCTCGATAAAGAACTTCCGGGAATATTCTTTACACATTTTTTAAGGGATTATATTAACTCCGGCGAAGGTATTTCCCGGCACACACTTTTTCCGATTAAGATTGTTGAACGTGATGCCTTTCCCAGCGGTCATACCGACATAACTCTGCTTGTTATCTATTTGTCGATAATCTTCAAAGCTTCATCCAAAAAATTTATTTTACCTACAGGAATTTTAATTATCTTTGCAACTGTTTATTTAAGGTATCATTACGTTTCCGATTTAATTGCGGGAACGCTCTTTATGATTTTTACCGTTTGGTCGGGCAAATATTTATTTAATGCTTGGCAAATCAAAAGGAAAGAACAAATAATTATATTAGGTAACGATGCAGATTAAAACTGACGAAAAGCAAAAATTAGTTAAAAACGTTTTTGATCCGATTGCAAAAAAATACGACTTGCTCAATCATCTTCTTAGTTTCGGAGTTGATATTTACTGGCGTAAACATGCTCTTAAAATGACAAAATTCCCTGACGATGCAAGGTTACTTGACGTTGCGTGCGGAACCGGAGATTTTTCCATTGAGGCAAGAAAGAAAGGGATAAATAATATTTTCGGCTTAGACCTTTCACATGAAATGATTAAGGAGTTCCACAAAAAAGCCGTATGGTCGCGCGGGAATGTTGCTCAAGGAGTTGCCGAACATCTTCCGTTTAAGGATAATTCATTTTCAAATATTACGGTTGGTTTCGGAGTACGTAATTTCTTTGATATTCATGCCGGACTTACCGAGTTTCATCGTATCTTAAAACCCGGAGGAGAAGTAACTATTCTTGAGTTGAAACTCCCTAAAAACAAATTATTTTCATTACTTTACACATTATATTTTAATAAAATTCTACCGATAATCGGGAGAATAATTTCTGATAATGATGTTTCCTATACTTATCTTCCGAATTCAGTTGCCATTTTTGACAAACAAGTTAAAATGAAAAGTATATTACAATCGGTTGGTTATAAAAATATTAAAATAAAAAAATTGACTTTTGGTATTGTACAATCAATAATTGCGGAGAAATAAAATTTCTCCGCATTCAGAAGTTTATTTTAATAATTCAATCATTGTCTTAATTTCTTCAACTAACCCATCACTATTACCTGAAAATCCAACAGACTTAAATCTAATATTACCATCCTTACCAATAACAAATTTAGTTGGAATTCCCTTAACTTTAAATGAAGTAACCGCTTTGTTATCCGAATCAATCAAAAAATCTAATTTATAATTATTCTTCTTTGCAAAATCATTGACATTTTGGAATTTATCTTTAACCCGTTCCCAAGTATTGACAAAAAGAAATGCAACATCTTTGTCCGAAGCAAATTGAGTAGCAACTTTATTCATTCCGGGAAATGACCTTATGCAAGGGCCGCACCAAGTAGCCCAAAAATCGATAACTACTATTTTTCCTTTAAAGTCGTGAAGTGAAACATCTTTACCGTCAAGAGTCTTGAGAGTGAAATCGGGAGCATGTTCGTTTAACATTTCCTTTTTCAATTTTGTTTTTAGCATTTCTTTTGCCATGCCTTTAAACTTACCGATAAATTCATCAAAACCATTTTCCGTACCGTTTTTACTTTTGTAAGCCAATTTTAATTCTTTTACCATTCCTTTGGTGGCATCACCGGTTTTCAAATAATTTTCACCTTCTTTTAATGCTTTGCTGTATTTTTTAGATTTCACTAACAGCCTTATTTCAGCTTCAAATAAATCGGGTAACTTATTGTAATTAATAGTATTTGCAACCGCTTTGTTGATGTCATTCAAAGCTAAATTAATCTTGTTTTGTTTTTCGGCAATTGTCCCCGATAAAAATTGTATTTTTCCAAGATAATACTTAATCTGACTTTCAAATTCATGTGCCGACATTAATTTTGAATGATTATTCGAAGAAGATGAAAGAAGATGCTCAGCATGCTCCGCACCTAATTTCAGTAATTTTTCAGCTTCGGTAGTATTGTTATTCTTAATTAATTTATCAGCCGAATATGAAAAATAATACGGATGAATATGCTCCCGATTATCCGCGAAAAATTTGATTACTTCTTTAGTCTTTCCCGAATTTGAAATTGAGTAAGCCACCTCGTCATATAAATCATCAATTTTTTTATAATCCGGGTATTTTTTCTCGATTTGCTTTAGAATTACAAATTTTCTATTGTAGTCATTTTCGCGGTTAAACCTATCAAGCAAAACTGCTTTATTAAGTTCCCCTGATGAAAATTTCTTTAATCCTTCATCTTTGAAATGCTCCGATTTGTTCGGTTTTTGCAATACACCGTACCAAGTCCAAAGCAACAAATAATCATTATCCGATTTTTGTGGCTTAACTTCTACCGATTTCAGTAAATCTTCCACTACTTTTTCATTTTTCTTTTTATCGGCATGCCAAAGTGCCGTAAGATATTTATCCAAGTACTTCTCTTTCAAGTTACGATTTTTACTAAATTCCTTCTCAAAATCAGTAATTGCTTTATTATAATCTCTCGCTAAACCGCCAACCCGTCCCCAACCAACATATGCGTTTGCCAAATCAGCCAGTGCTCCGGATTGTAAATTACCATTTTTATCATAAATAAAAACCACGTAACCTTTATCTGAATTATTTTCTTCTTTATCTTCGCCATCAGTAAATTTAATAATTACCCCTCTACTCTTAGTCGGAATATCAAATTCTGCTTTTAAGCGAGAACCAATATTTATCATCCTCTTTTCAATCGTAGTATCCGGATTATCAGTAAAAAAGTAAGCAAAAGCTTCTATATTTTCTACTCCTGCCAAAGCGGTACTGTCCGGATTAAGGTAAACCGTAAGCGTTCCGCCATTAACCGGATTTTGAGGTTCAACCATAAACTTTCGATTGTTCTCCTTTTTGCCGGAACACGAAATAATAGTAAACGTCATTATCAAAAACAATGGAAATAAAATCCGCTTTTTCATATATATTCCTAATATTTAGTAATTAATCAAAAATCAAATCCGAATGAGAAATAATAACGAGGCTTCGACCAAGTTTGCAGGTCATATTTCCATGCCACGTCAAGACGCCACATAAAAATAAAATAAGTGCGCAACCCGAATCCTGTTCCCAGCAGCGGATCATTTAATACCTTTTTACCTTCAACGTTTCTTCTATATAACGTTAAATCTTTATTATTATCCCATGCTGCTCCCAAATCGACAAATGCTGCTCCCAAAACATTTCGCATTAAAAGCGGAATACCTCCTGTAACCAGATACCTAATAAACGGGAATCGTAATTCCATATTAAGAAGAGAATACTTTGTCCCGACCTGTTCTGCGTAATTATATCCTCTCAGCGGCATTGCCGGACTTAAGAAAGCAAAATCGCCCGGAGTTCGTAACGGAATTGTTGTTGTTGCCCACTTTCTGTTAAGCCAACCTTCCGTTCCCCCAAGCATAAATCTCTGTGGATTTGCTCCGCCCGAATATCCGCCTGAAAACCGGATAACGAAACTATTATCAAACCAAAAACGGAAGTACTTCCTAAAATCCCACAAGACCGAATAAAACGTTTTGGATTTATCCAAAATTCCGAGATTTCCCATTAAATTTATATTGTACCTAACACCTTGAATCGGGGAATAATAGCCCCAAAGCGTATTATCGTGAACAAATGAAATTGCAGGAACAGTGTAATATTCATTCAACACGGGAAAGCGGTAATCCTCCAAGTTTTCAGAGGAAAGATGCATAAAGCTGAATGCTCCCGAAATTCGGTAAAATCTGTTCAGCGGATAGGAAAATGAAGCCGTTGCCGAGAAATTCTGAAAACGGTGCATGTAAATTCCGTAATCATTCTGTACATATAAAAATCTTGCGGTATGGAATATTTGGAAGCCGTAATCGGTTCTGTTTGGCAAATAATAGTAAGCCAATCCGTAATCGCTGTTTTTCAAATCTATTTGCATTCCGAGTGTTCCAAGCAACACATGGTCGCCGAGCATATCGCTGAACATCAAAGAAGTATATCCCAATAATCCGTAATATGTACTGTAACCGAGATTAGCATTTACAATATCGGTCGAAAACGAAACTTTGTACTTATGCACTGCATAGTTTCCATTTGAATCTAATGAACCTTTAAATGTGTTTTTAATAAGTAAAGAATCCGTAGTTAGTACTGTGTCCTTTCCGAAAATATATCGCGAGTAATCTTTTTGAGAATCTTCTTCTTCATCTTTCCCCGAATATTGTCCCGAAAATATTGTTACTTTCGGTGAAACGGTTTTCGATTTCTCGTTTTTAGATTTAGTTGCGAGGGAGTCAAATCCCGCATTTATTACTTCGGCAGTATCTGAAAGAACAGAATTATCACTCTCTTCAATACTCGCAGAGTCAACATCTGCAATTACGGTTGTACTGTCAAATTTCAGGAAATAATCCGGAGTTCCGGTTTTGCCGGCGAGTACATCATTAATGAATTTAGTATTGGGAATGCTCCCAATCGAAGGTTTTTCGAGAGGATTAAGTATCATAAACAAATTATATCCGCTGTTATAATAAGATGTGAAGACTAATTTTTTTCCATCCTTCGAAAGCGTCAACTGGTTTAGTTCGTTTAGGGAATTTGTAATCGGCAATTCCGGTAAATCGAGAATTGAGGAAACAGTATCTTTCCCGGATAAAAACAACCTTTTTTTATAAATATTGTAGATTCCGTTTTTATCCGATATGAAAAGCATCTCTTTTCCGTCAGGCGAAAAAACCGGAGAAAGTTCATCCCCCAATTTCGAGTTCGTAATTCTCCGCATTTGATGCGACTGAATATCAACCGAATACAAATCCAGATGATGATAGTTAAAATCCGCCATTCTAAAACTTTCGGGAATAGAGGATGAAATCTCATTTTTCCTATCCGAAGAAAAATATATTGTACGATTATCCGGAGCCCAGCGAGGTTCCAAATCGGAGAAAATATCATTTGTAACTTGAATTAAGGTATCATCCTGAATATCGTAATAATATATATCCGATTGCGATGAAGTTACACCTGAGAATGCAATTTTGTTACCGTCTCCCGACCATGTAACCGAACCTATTCCGTCCATTTTGAAAGGTAAAAATTTAGTCTCTTTGGTATCAGTATTAATTATCACAACCCTGTCATATCCGTCGCTTTTTTCCGAAAGCGCAATATGAATATTATCCGGAGACCAAGCTATTGAAGGAAAGAGAACATTAAGTTCCTCAAAATCGATTGACGAGCCGGTTTCGAGAAGCTTTTCAACATGTTTGCCATCGGTAGCATCCATTATGTAAACATCAAAAAATATATCGCGATCCGAAATAAAAACCACTTTATCCCCTTGCGGAGAAAGTGCCGGACTTGTATTGTAATATCCGCCAACCTTTTTATTATCAGTTAATCTTCTCGCAAAATCATCAGGTTCCGGACGTTCGTCAATCTCAGGCCAATAAAGCTTTTTAAGGAACTTCTTCCATTTTTTGTTCAATTCCTTTAAATCCATTCCGAATGTTTTTTTTATTCCCTTTTTATAATTACTAACATCTTTTATATTCCTCAGTAATTCTCCGACTTTTTCCCTTCCGTAGGTTTTAGAAATAAAATAAAAAAACGATTCCCCTCCGCGATAAGCAAAATAGCCGTTTAATCTCTCAACGTCCGGAAGATATTCATTAATTATTGCGTCACGGATAAACATATCGCTGTTGGTTTCCCAAGTTGAAGAAAGGAACTCCGCCATTCCCTCGTTGTACCAAATCGGCAAGCGCAAGGATATATTTCGAGAAAGCATGTTTTGTAACTTACCCCCGAAAAGCATATCATTCATAACAGCGTGCACTAATTCGTGATGAATTACATGCCTATACTTTTGATATGAACCGTCAAAGGGAAAAACCACTCGGTTTTTAAACGGCTCGGTAAATCCTCCCGTGCCCTGCCCTAAAAACCCTGATGTTGTATTAGTTTCTTGAAATTCGTTGTGTGAATCATAAAGAATAATCGGAATTCTGTTCTGAATTTTATACTGCAAATCATGTTCGATAGATGCCAAAGCATCTTCAGCGGCTTTCACGGCAAAATCAGCAATTTCAAAACCTCTTTCATCAAAATAAACATCAAAATGACTTGTCTGAACGTAGTACCAAGTATGATTTCTATACTGTACCTTGTTCTGACCAAACTGCGCAAAGACGGCAAAAGTAGTCACAAAATATATTAAGAAAAATTTTTTCAAAACGTTCTCCGTTTATCTTAGTTGTTAATCATCATCTTCGTAAAGAGCAAAATCAATAAATTTCTTCTGCTGATCAACACGCACAACTTGTACTTTTATTTTGTCTCCCAACCGGAAAATCCGTTTAGTCCTTTTTCCGACAAGAGAATAATTCTTTTCGTCATAAATATAAAAATCATTTTCCATATCGCGTAAACGGATTAATCCTTCGGCAAGCGTTTCGGTGATTTGGACAAAAATACCATAACTCGTAACTCCCGAAACAATCGCATGAAAAACATCTCCGATATGGTTAACCATAAATTCAATCTGCTTATACTTAATCGAAATTCGTTCCGCTTGTGTGGCTTTCATTTCTTGGGTTGAGGAATGATTGCAGATTTCATCCAGTTCGTTCGGTGAATATCCCGGCTCTCCCGTATTCAGATAAGAATGAAGGAGTTCGTGAACAATCATATCGGGGAAACGACGAATCGGAGATGTAAAATGCGTGTAATACTTAAACCCTAATCCGTAATGACCGATATTGTTTACCGAATACTTCGCCTTTGCCATTGAACGAATTGCCACTTCGTTAATTACAGCTTCTTCTTCCGTTCCCTTTACCTGCTGCAACAGCAATTGAAACTGCTTTGCATTTTTTGCCTGATGCGGATCGAAGGAATATCCCAAAGATTTCACAAACTTGGCAAATTCTTTCAGTTTTTCCGAATCGGGCAAATCGTGAACACGATAAACAAACGGTTTAACCACTCTTTTTCCTTTTTTCGGTTTTCCGATTTCCGATGCTACCACTTTATTTGCAAGAAGCATAAATTCTTCAACGAGGTGATTAGTGTCAATCTCTTTTTTCACTTCGGCTTTTAATGGAACCCCGTTATTGTCGAGCGTAAACTTAACCTCGGAAGTGTGAAAATTAATGCTTCCCGAACTAAACCGTTTTCGCCGTAAAGTTTTTGAAATTGAATCGAGAATTTTCAGCTCCTCGTAAAAAACTCCTTTTCCATTATTTAAAATCTCCTGAGCTTCTTCGTAGGTAAATCTTTTCTTACTCCGTATTACGGTTTTGGCAATTGTGTGATTTATCACCTTTGCCCTTGGAGTCATCTCCACTATAACGGAAAACGTTAATCTGTCCTCATCAGGAACAAGTGAACAAACATTGTTCGATAATCTTTCCGGAAGCATCGGAACAACTTTGCCTACAAAGTAAACACTGGTTCCCCTTTCCATCGCTTCATCGTAAATCGCCGAACCTTTTCTTGCGTAGTGTGTAACATCAGCTATATGAATACCGATTTTATAATTGCCGTTTTCCAATTTCACAACCGAAAGTGCATCATCAAAGTCCTTGGCGTCAAGAGGGTCAATAGTAAATGTTGGTTCGGCTCTAAAGTCAATTCGTTTCTTTATTTCGCCTTTCGGGATTGCCGTCTTAATGGATTCGGCTTCTTTAATCACATTCTTTTCAAACTTGGGCGAAAAACCAAACTCGCGCGCTATCGAGAAAATCTCAACATCGTACGAACCCGATTTACCGAGCACCGTTACCACTTTACCTTCGGGCAAAATACTTTCCTCCGGCCAGTCAATATCGGCAACAACAACTTTATCGTTAGGCTTTGCTCCGTGCAGATAGTTTTTCGGAATTACAATTTTATGCGGAATCTTTTCATCTTCGGGAATTACAAACGAAAAAGATTTTGACCTTTTTAAAGTCCCTATCAGTTCCGTATGTTTTCGTTCTAAGATTGAAGTAATTTTCCCTTCGTAGTTTTTCCCCCGCTTTTTAGCGAGCAATTCAACTTCAACAATATCACCGTCAAAAGCGTGTCCCACATGTCTCTGAGGGATAAATATATCCCTTATTACTTTATCGTCGGTAAGTACAAATCCGTAACCGTGCCCTTCCGGCTTGTACTGAAAAACCCCTCTGAGCTCTTTATTTGTTTCCGGCAGATATGTATATCTTTTCCCGATTCGTTCGAGAAAATACTCCTTTTCCAATTGTCGGAGTATATGTTTCATCTGCTCATATTCATATTCGTTCAGCTTTAATTTTTTAGCTAATTCTTTCGGTTTAATTTTGATTGTCGAGTGCCTTCTAAAAAAAGCCTTAATTTTTTCTTTCATTAAAATGTTACCTTATATTTTATTGCTACTTCATCTGTCATTTGTGTATTACTAAAATAACCTGTAAGAGGTTCCCTTCTTTCAAGACGAAACGACAAATTTCTGTTAAAAAAGTATTCGAATTTCCATGTCGCTTTTGATAAATCCTGAAATACTTGCTGACTCCCACCGAGAGAATAGTAAAATTTACCTACCCTTCCTTTAAGAGTTACTTTTGTTTCGTAAGAACTTTGTCTTACCTGAATATCGTTTATCAAATCCCCTACTTGCGAATTAAGAAAACCCGCCATTACCGTCCCCAGCATTGCCGTTGCCGTATTTGTAAGCTCGCTGGAAAGCTGGTATTTTTCGTTGGATGTTAAATCGCGACTAAACTTACCCAACAAGATAAATGAAAAAGCATCTGAAGCCGATAACTGGGGGTCGGCAACATTATTATCAATATTTTTTTTACCGACATAAACGGAAATATTAGATTTTTCCGTTGCAAGTTTTTTTGCCAAATCCTTCAGCGAACCATCCAACTTTATTTTTACAGCTACAAGTTTTTCGGTTTCGTTGGTCGTTCCCTGATTAGTAACATAACTATTCTCGTAAACAGCTTGAATATTAAAATAAGGATTTGTCAGGTCACCCTCAAATCTAACAAAACCGGTTGCATCAAATGTCTTAATAAATTCCAAGCGCGAACCGGGCAGCAGACTAAAAGTACCTTGCGCCGATTGGTTACCTTCCACATTAGAAATCGATAAAGAGCCGTTAGTCTGGACGTACAATTTTTGATTAACTACTTTCGAAAAAATAAAAGTTAAACTGGCGCGGTTTTCAATTGAAAAATTCATTTCATAATCCAAAAATCCGCCGGGAGATAGGTTTTGAATATTTTCACTGTTCAGTTGTTCGGTCAGATAGTTCTTCAAAAGAAGTTCCGTTTTATTTATCTTGGCTGAGTCTGCGACATACTCGTAATTAATATCGGAAATATCGACTACCTTAGCGGAGTTTTCATTTGTAATTGTTATGTTACCCTGCTTAACCACCAGATTGCCCGTCAGAAGTGCTCTGTCGTTCTTATAGACAAGGTTTAACTTCCCGTCTGTACCGACTATCAAATTTCCATATACATCCGGGCTTAGGTAACGCGATCTTTCGTCGAGAAGCGGTAAGTTGCCTTGCACGTTTAACGAAAACTCTTTGAACCGGTAATGTTCCAGCAGAAATGTTCCCGAAAAATTCATCTCGCCGGATAATTTTGAACCAATTCCGTTTTTTAGAAACATCTTTTTTATCGAAAATAAATTGTTGTTAATTTCAATTCTGGAACCGAGTAAATAATCCATTCCCGTGCTTTGGACTTTGAATCCCCCTTTTTCAATTTCAATAAAACCATTTAGCAAAGGATTTTCAATTTCGCCCGAAATATCAATCCGTGAATTTAAGATTCCTCTCTGACTTGAAACACTTGGGATTATCGTGGAAAGAGCAGCTAAATTAAACTCATTAGCCTTTAGGTGAAGATTAATTTTATTTTTGCCATTTAAACTTTCGCCGAATAAGCTATGAGGAATAACTCCCGAAAGAGTAAGCTTCAGCGAATCACTTTCCTTACGATTTCTATCGACAACTTTCACAAAAATATTTGAAATTCCACGCAAATAATTTTCGGTTAACGAAATGTTCCCGAAGTTTTGATTTTTATAACTGAAATTCGAACATGTCAGATTAGATTTAAACTCCGGCAAAGCAACAGTACCGGTAATTTTACCGTCCAAATTTACTACGCCGTTAAAGTCGGATGAATTACTCCCGGCCACCATTTGAATAATTCTCGCCAACTTAAGATTTCTGACTAAAAGATTAATATCATTTTTCCCGTCATCATTATATTTACCTGACAGCGAAACATTTGAAGAATCGGAAGTGAAATTAAAACCGTTAATTGTAACCGAACCGTTATCGGCTAATATCGAAAACGGTTTCTCGTTTCGCCATTCAACTGCGTGGCTTTTCACGTTCATCTTTTTAAAAGTAAATAAATCACCTGTTGAAGTCAGATGCAAATCACCGTCCGAAGAGAATGTGAGGTTTGTATCAATAGTCGAAGCAATATCAAAGCGCAAAAGATTTCGGGACAAATCCAGATTAAGTTTTGTATTTGTTAACTCGCTTCCAAAGTATAATTTATCGGCGGAAATTTTTGTTTTAATCAGAAGATTCGATAAATCATCTTGGTTGTTTTTATTTTCAACATTTGCGTCGAACTGAAAATTATTGGCAAAATAAAGTTTAGAACTATCGAGTAAAACAAATCTCTCAAAAAAAGTATTATTCTTAAAAATAAATTCATCCGGATTGTTTATAATACTCCCCTTAAAGTAGCCGTTAACTTCAAATTTATTAAGCTGTAAAATTTTTGCTAAAATCTCAGATTTTTTGAAAAGGAAATTGTATTTAATTTTTAAGTCAGGCAAACTCAGTTTCTCTCCAAGAGCAAATTCGGAACTATCGACAAACGATTTTGTAGTAAACTCCTTCCCGATTTCATCCTTAATCATCTTTACAATTCTGGAACTTTGGCGGGCAATCAATATCGGCAGTTCGTGATAAGAAAAATTCCCTTCTACGTATGCGTCCATTACATCCGAAGCCAAATCGAAATTGCGATAAGTTGAATCGCCCCAAACATTCATCTGCCAATGTGTATTGCTTAAAGCGTTGCTTCCTCTGAACATTGTTGTGCCAAATTTCAATTTCAACTCCCCGTCCAAATTACCGGCATCAGCGACAGTTCCGTTTACATCAATATTAAAATTCAAATTAGAAGATAAACTTGAATCAAAAGTAAAAGCGGATAAATCCAAATTTGTTACTCCCGAGGAAAGGAAGAACTCATTACTCGAGTCGCCTAAATTAACTTGGGAGCTAAGATTTATTTCCGAATTGTTGATATTTGCGTTTAGTGAAATATCAGAAGCTCCTTTATTTGAAGAACTTTCAAAGTTTAGGGACGAAATACGATATCCGTTTAATATGGAACGTTCAGAGGTTATCAAAATATTATTTTTCATTGTCTTGGGATTTGTACCGCTTCCGTTTAACTTGGCAGTTAAATTCAGAGAGCTCTCCTGCTTTATTATCGGGGACAAATCCAACTTATTCGATTTTAAGTCAATGTTGTAAACCATCTCATCACCTGTAAAATCGAAGAAAGTTTTTGCTTTTAATCTACCTTCATTAACCTTTATTTGAAGATCGGCATTAAATTTAATCGGCTCACCAACGTAATGAATATTTACGCTGTCAAGTTTTACATCGTGGTAGTCCGGCAAGTTAAGTCCGGCAAGTAGTTTTAGAACTTCGTCATAATCAACTTTACTATTTTCAATATCGGCATCGATAAAAAGGTGCTTTGGTTTTTCCAGATTTTTCAGACTTCCGGTCAATCTTAGTTTAGTGTTTTTCCCTAAATCAATCGCTAATTGCTTAATATCAATATTATTATATTTACCGGATGCAGATAAATCCGCATCAACAGCACCGCTTAAAAAATCAACGCTCGGCAAAAATGCGGATAAATCGGAAAAATTAAATGGTTTGCAACTAAGAGATAATGAAAGAGGGTAATTTTTAAAACCGGAATAGTTTATATTATCAAATAAATTTAGCCCTGTCAATTTTGAATTTATTGCAACATCCGAACTGTCAGTTTTAAGATGTAGTTTTTTAATCTCTACGTATTTGGGCGTTACAACAAAGTTACCGGTTAAGTTTTTAAGATTGAACGTTTTTAGATTATCCTTAAAGTTAAACGTTTTGAGAAAAAGAGCAAATTCATTTTTGTTAATATCCCCAATTGCATTCAAATTAATATTAATATTTGTTAAACGTATATCATTATAATTAATATGCCGATAAACCGAGTCAGCGCCCAAATGATTATTTGATTGTAAAACGAAACTGCCGTTATCAACTTGCAGATTGCCGAGTTCTAAAACGAACTGAATTTGGTTAGTTGATTTCCCCGACTTGCCGCTTGACTTTTCCCCTTCGGATTTAACCGAATCTCTTTTCAAAAGTTTGCTTAAATTCCATTCCCCTTTTTCTTTTTCAAAAATTCTAAAATCGGGATTTTTAATCGTCAAATTCGAGACTAATATTTTTCTCGACAAAAGCGCAGTCAAACTTATCTTTAAGTTTACTTCATCCGAATGGAATAGCGTATCCCCTTCGGCAACAATGCCGAAATCGTTAAGCTTAAGCGAATTAATAA